>JANLPD010000390.1:0-14204 GCA_031367045.1 Frankiales bacterium
TCCAGCTGGATCTTCGGGTCGTTCGCGGGGTAGGTCTTCACCTTGGCGAGCGACCGCCAGCCCGACAGTGCACGGGGGAAGGGCGGCGGCATGTTCAGGTCGCCGAGCAGGATTCGCGGCCCAGGCAGCTGGGCGAGGCGCGCACAGAGCTTGCGCAGCTGGACGCCGTTCCAGACCGGGACGAACGACAGGTGCGTCGTGGCGACGGTGATGACGCCGCTCGGGGTCTGGACGACAGCGGCGAGCCCGATGCGCGGCTCGTCCTGCAGCCACATCACCTGCTTGGTCCCGGGCAGCATGACCGGCGACTTCACCGGCGCCGCCGCCAGGCGGACCACGTGCCACTCCTGGACCGGGTACTTCGACACCAGCCCGATGCCGTACGACGCCTCCGCGCCGTCGTGGTCGGCGTCGACCGCGGCGCGCCAGGCCCCGCCGGGGGTTCCGACCAGCGCGGGCACGAAGCGCCAGTGGTCGGTCCCCATCACCTCGGCGGCTTCGCGGGTCAGGTCGCGCGAGCTGGAGCGGGACTGCCCGCGGTCGACCTCCTGAAGGCCCAGGACGTCGACGTCGAGCTCGCGGACCGCGTCGGACAGGCGCTCGACCTCGACCTGCCCGTCGGACAGCGAGCGGCCGTGGAGCAGGTTGAAGGAGGCAAGTCGCACGAGGCCCGACGTTACGTGATCGCGTGCCTGCTCGGGGTCACCCGCGGCGGTGTTCCAGGACCAGCTCCGCGAGCTGCTGCGGGGCCTCCTCGGGTAGCCAGTGCGTCAGGCCGGTGAAGATCTCCAAGCGGTAGGGACCGGAGACGTACGACGCGGTCGCCAGCGGGCCCGCGGGGCCGAGCGCGCGGTCGTGGTCCGACCAGACGTGCACTGTCGGCACCGTGACCGGGCGGAGGCCCTGCATGTCGTCAAGGGACTGGGCGGCGTAGTAGTCAAGGCAACTACGCAGGACTGTGGGGTCGTTGACGATGGAGAGCACGTGGTCGACGTCGACGGCCTCGGTGCCCTCGAACAACGCGCGCAGCCCCTTCGCGTCGTCGGCGAGCAGCCGGTCCTCCGAGCCCTGGGAGGCGAAGTCGCGCATATAGAGCGAGCGCCGGCGCTGGTCGTCATCGCCGCGCAGGGCGGCTACGAAGGCGAGCGGGTGCGGCACCGAGACCGCAGTCAGCGAGCGCACCCGCTCGGGGTAGCGGGCGGCGAGCTGCCAGGCGACGGCCCCGCCCCAGTCGTGACCGACGACGTGGGCCGTCCCGCCGAGCACGTCGAGGACGGCGAGGGCGTCACCGAGGAGCTTGGGCATCCGGTAGGCGGCTTTGCCTTCGGGCCGGGCGTCGGGGGAGTAGCCGCGCTGGTCGGGGGCGACCACGCGCATACCCGCATCGGCGAGCAGCGGCCAGACGCCGCGCCAGCAGTGGGAGGTCTGCGGGAAGCCGTGCAGCAGCAGGACCGGCTCGCCGTCCGCCGGTCCTGCGTCGACGGCGTCGAGCACCAGGTCGTCCACAGGGATGCGCACAAGGCGGACCCTAGCCGCCTGCCGACCGTGGTGGGCGACCGAACGCTGTGCCGGGAATGAGTGCGACGATCGCCGCATGACCGCGCTCGATCCGCTCTCTGCCAGGTCCTCGGGACCGACCCACGAGGTGACCAACCAGGCGCCACCGCTCGTCGGGCACGACGTCGCCGCCGACGCCGCGCTGCTCGAGGGCCTCGCCCGCGAGGGAGGCGGCTGGTACGACGCCGACCTTCACCGGCTCGGCCGTCGGGCCGGGACCGAGGAGGCCCAGCGCTGGGCCGTTGAGGCCAACGAAAACGGACCGGTGCTGCGTACCCATGACCGCTACGGACACCGGGTCGACGAGGTGGACTTCCACCCGAGCTGGCACCGGCTCATGGACACCGCGGTCGCCGAGGGTCTCGCCGGCGCCCCGTGGGCCGACACCCGCGCGGGCGCCCACGTGGCGCGCGCCGCCGGCTTCTACACCTGGAGCCAGGTCGAGGGCGGTCACGGTTGCCCGATCTCGATGACCTGCGCCGTCGTGCCCGCACTGCGCCGGCAGCCCGACCTGGCGTCGACGTACGAGCCGCTGCTGACCTCCCGCGTCTACGACCCCGGCCTGCGCGAGCCGTCCGGCAAGCGGGGCCTGCTCGCCGGCATGGGCATGACCGAGAAGCAGGGCGGCTCGGACGTGCGGGCCAACAGCACGGTCGCCGTGCCTGCGGGTGATGGCACGTGGCTGCTGCGCGGGCACAAGTGGTTCACCAGCGCGCCGATGTGCGATCTGTTCCTCGTCCTCGCGCAGGCGCCGAGCGGGCTGTCCTGCTTCCTGATGCCGCGGGTGCTGCCCGACGGGACGCGCAACACCTTCCGGATCCAGCGGCTGAAGGACAAGCTCGGCAACCGCTCCAACGCCTCGAGCGAGCCCGAGTTCGACGACACGGTCGCCTGGCTCGTCGGGGAGGAAGGGCGCGGGGTCCACACCATCATCGAGATGGTGTCGATGACGCGGCTCGACTGCGTCATCGGCTCTGCGTCGCTGATGCACGCCGCCACCGCGCAGGCCCTGCACCACGCGACCCACCGGTCGGCGTTCGGCGGACCGCTCCTCGAAAAGGCGCTGATGCGCAACGTCCTTGCCGACCTCCACCTGGAGTCCGAGGCCGCGACGACGCTGATGATGCGCCTCGCCGGCGCGGTCGACCGCGCATCGCGGGGCGACGCGCAGGAGCAGGCCTTCAAGCGGCTCGCCGTGACGGTCGGGAAGTACTGGGTGACCAAGCGGGCGCCGGCCCACGTGGCAGAGGCACTGGAGTGCCTGGGCGGCAACGGCTACGTCGAGGAGTCTGGCCTGCCGCGGCTCTACCGCGAGGCCCCGCTGAACTCGATCTGGGAGGGCTCGGGCAACGTCCAGGCCCTCGACGTCCTGCGCGTGCTCGGCTCCCAGCCGGTCGCCGTTGAGGCGTTTTTCGCCGAGCTCGCCCACGCTGCGGGGGCGGACGCGAGGCTGGACAGCGCAGTCGAACGGCTGCACGCCGAGCTGGCGGACCACGAGGGTACCGAGGGTCGAGCCCGCCGGTTGGTCGAGCGGATGGCCCTGGTGCTGCAGGGTTCGCTGCTCGTGCGGCACGCGCCTCCTGCCGTCGCTGACGCGTTCTGTGCCTCGCGGCTCGGCGGCGACTGGGGCTACGCGTTCGGGACCCTGCCCCGCAGCGCCGACGTGGCCGCCATCCTCGCCCGCGCCGCAGGCTGACAGCTGAGATCGGCAGAGGTCGGCAGCGTCGTACTAGCGTCAGCACGTGCCGCCTCGCCGTCGTTCATCAGCCGCCCCGCCCGCCCGAAGTCCAGCCCGCACGCGCTCGCCGCTCAATGCCACCGTTGCCGTCGAGCGCGCGACGCTGGGCAACGGGCTGCGGGTCCTGGTCAGCCGTGACAGCGCCAGCCCGGTCGTTGCCGTCGCTGTGCAGTACGACGTCGGCATGCGCTCTGAGCCGCAGGGACGTACCGGTTTCGCGCACCTGTTCGAGCATCTGATGTTCCAGGGATCTGCGTCGCTACCGAAGGGCCAGCACTTCACCCTGGTCCAGGGCAGCGGTGGCACGCTCAACGGATCGACGCACGTCGACTACACCAACTACTACGAGATCCTGCCCAGCAACGCCGCCGAGCTGGCGATGTTCCTCGAGGCCGACCGCATGCGATCCGTCGCGCTGACGCAGGAAAACCTCGAGAACCAGGTCGCGGTCGTTCAGAACGAGATCCGGGTCAATGTGCTGAACCGTCCTTACGGCGGTTTCCCCTGGCTGTTGCTCCCGCCGTTGCTCTACGACAAGTTCTCCAACAGCCACAACGGTTATGGCGACTTCGTCGACCTCGAGTCCGCGACCCTTGCCGACGCGCAGGGCTTCTTCGACCGCTACTACGCGCCCGGCAATGCAGTTCTCACGGTGGCCGGCGACGTCGACCCGGCGCAGGTCTTCGGCTGGGCCGAGCAGCTGTTCGGCGACATCCCGGCGCGCGACGTCCCGGTCCGGCCGTCGTTCGGCGAGCCCCACCCGACCGGGGAGAAGCGCGAGGTCGCCGCCGACCGGCTCGCCCCCACCCCGGCCGTCGCGATGGCCTGGCGGGTACCGGATCCAGCCAACCTCGACACCTACCTCCCCTACGTCGTGCTCGCCGAGGTGCTCACCGACGGCGACGCCGCGCGCCTCAACGACCGCCTCCTGCTGAAGGACCGCTCGGTTACCAGCGTCGGTGGCTACCTCGGCCTGCTCGGCGACCCCCTCGACGCCCGCGACCCGACGCCTCTGCTGCTCGAGGTGCACCACCCGTCCGAGACGCCCGTCGACACCGTTCTTGTGAGTATCGACGAGGAGATCGACCGGCTCGCGCAGGACGGTCTCACTGACGGTGAGCTCCAGCGGACAGTCGCGCGCATGACCGCGCGCTACCTGCGCGACATCGACCCGGTCCTCGGGCGGGCGCTCAATTTGAGCATCTTCGAGCAGCAGCGCGGTCGGGCCGAGCTGGTCAACGAGCTGCCCGGCCTGCTCTCCCAGGTCGACCCGGCCGCGGTGCAGGCCGCGGCCGCCACCCTCCGGCCGGACAACCGCGCCGTCCTCGAGCTCCGTCCGGAGGTCGCGTGACCACGACCAGCCCCACCACGGCACCGGCGTACGACGCGGTGCGGTCCCTCCCCCTCCTCGGGCGCCCCCGGGCCCTGAAGCTCCCCACCGTCGCCGACCGCACGCTCGACAACGGCCTGCGCGTCCTCGCGGTGCGCCGCCCTGGCGTCCCATTGGTGGAGATCCGCTTGCGGCTGCCCTTCGCCGGACCACGCGGTAAGCGGCTGACGGCCCACGTAGCCCAGGCGCAGCTGCTCGGCGACACCCTCCTGTCCGGTACAGACCGCCGCGACGCCAGCCAGATCGCGATCGAGCTGCAGACGCTCGGTGGCCAGCTGAACGCCACCACCGACGCGGACCGGCTCGGGCTGGGCGGCTCCGTTCTGACCACCGGGCTGCCGGGCCTGCTCGACCTGCTCGGCGAGCTGCTGACCAGTGCGTCGTACCCTAAGCGGGAAGTCGAGGGTGAGCGCGACCGCCTCGTGCATGAGCTCGCGATCTACCGCTCGCAGCCGAGCGTCCTCGCTCGGGAAGCGTTGTTGCGCAAGATGTATGGCGACCACCCCTACGGTTGTGACCTGCCTCGGGCCAAGGACGTTGGCGCCGTAAGGCCGGCCCAGCTGCGGGCCCTGCATGCCAAGCGCGTTGCCCCTCCGGGAGGCGTGCTCACGCTGGTCGGCGACCTCAGCCCGGCGCGCGCCATCGGGCTGGTCGAAAACGCGCTGGCCGGCTGGTCCACGAAGGGGACGGGTGCGAAGACGCCCGCTCTGCCTCGGCACGTCCCCGGCGTTGCCACCCTCGTCGACCGCCCCGGCGCGGTCCAGACGACGCTACGCATGGCGCGTCCCGTCCCGGGCCGCACCGACGCGGACTACCCGGCGCTGACGCTGGCCAACCTGGTCTTCGGCGGCTACTTCTCCAGCCGCTGGGTCGCCAACATCCGTGAGGACAAGGGCTACACCTACAGCCCCAATGCGGTCGTCGAGCACCCGCCCGCGGGTTCTCGCCTCGTCCTTGCCGCCGATGTCGCCACCGGGGTGACGGCGCCCGCGATGCTTGAGACCCTGTACGAGCTGGGCCGTCTTGCCACGGTCCCGGTCGGCCAGGACGAGCTCGACCAGGCCCGTCGCTACGCGATCGGGAGCCTCGCGCTGGGCACCGCCAGCCAGGCCGGCATCGCCTCGACGCTGTCATTGCTGGCCGGCGCTGGGCTGGGCCTCGAGTGGCTCCGCGAGCACCCGGCCCTGCTCGCCAAGGTGACCGTCGACGACGTGCGCCGGGTTGCCCTACAGCACTTCTCGCCGTCGGGCTTCACGACCGTGCTCGTGGGTGACGCGGCGGCGGTCGGGACCGATCTTGCTGCGGTGCTGGCGTTCGAGCCCGCGTCAGACACCGCGTGACCCACCCTCGAACGCCCGGCCTGTCGCGGGCAGCGGTGGACCGTGACAGTGCGACCCGCGAAAACGAAGGGCTGCTTGCAGCGGCCTGGGCGCAGGCGCGCGTGCTCGTCGTGGAGGACGGTCGCGCCCTCGTGGACGGCACCGACCTGGTGCTGGTCGGGCCGGACGAGGCGCCCGAAGGTGAGCGGTTCTACCTCGGTCGCGACGGTGACTCGGCGTACTTTGCCGTGCCCGGCGCCCTGCCCAGCAGGCTCGGTGCAAAGGGGATGGATCTGCGTGAGGTGGGGGCTCTGCTCCCCGACCGGGACGCGGGCCTGCTGGTGCACGCGGTAGGCCTGGCCAACTGGCACGCCGCCCACGCCCGGTGCCCGCGTTGCGGCGGTCCGACGGTCAGCACCCGGGGGGGCTCGGTACGCCACTGCAACGCCGATGGCAGCGACCACTTCCCGCGTACCGACCCGGCCGTCATCATGCTGGTGACGGACGGCGAAGACCGGGCTCTGCTCGGCCGGCAGGCCGTCTGGGCGGCTGGCCGGTACTCCACGCTGGCCGGCTTCGTCGAGCCGGGCGAGAGCGCGGAGATGGCCGTCGTCCGGGAGGTGGCGGAGGAGACGACCGTCGCCGTACACGATGTCCGTTACGTCGCGAGCCAGCCGTGGCCGTTCCCTTCCAGCCTGATGCTGGGTTTCACCGCGCTCGCAGACGGTGCTGCCGTTCCGTACCCGAAAGACGGCGAGCTCGAGGACGCTCGCTGGTTCACCCGTACCGAGCTGATCGAAGCGGGCACCTGGGGCGATCACGCCGCTGTCCAGCTGCCCTCGAACGTCTCCATCGCCTACTACCTGATCACCGGCTGGCTCTTCCAGGAGTAGTCCGATCGGTGCACGGGCAGGTCTGCCTGCATGACTGTCACGACCAGTGATGCGAAGCAGGCCGCCCGTCAGGCACACGACAGCAAGACCGTCGACGTGCTGGCCCGGTTGGGCCTGGCCAGCCGCGGCGCCGTCTGGCTTGTGATCGGGCTGCTCGCCGTCTCTGTCGCGCTTGGCAACCAGGAGAAGACCGATCGCAACGGCGCCTTGGGTGCCATCGCGGCCAAGCCCTTCGGCGAGCTCTTGCTCGTCGTGCTCGTCATCGGCTTTCTCGGCTATGCCGCCTGGCGCGGGCTGTCGGCCGCCGTCGGCCACCGCGACGAGACCGACGAGAACAAGCGCTGGCGCAAGCGCTTGGTCTCATTGACCCGGGCGCTGCTCTACACCGGGTTCGCGGTCAGTACGGCGAAGTTCCTCGTCGCTGGAGGTGGCGGTGACAAGACCGAGCCGCTGACGGCGCGGGTGATGAAGGAGTCCGGCGGCCGCGTGCTCATCCTGGTGGTCGGTGTCGTGGTGCTGGTCATCGGGCTGGTCACGGCCGTCCGTGGCGCCATGCGAAAGCAGGAGGACCGCCTCGAGGGCTACCGCGTCCCGGCTGCGCTGCGCACCCCCGTCACCGTCGTCGGGGTCGTCGGTCTCATCGGCCGTGGGCTGGTAATCGCTTTGATCGGGGGCTTCCTCGTCAAGGCGGCGGCGCAGTTCGATCCCAAACAGGCCAAGGGTCTTGATGCCGCTCTGAAGACCCTCGCCGAGCAGGCCTACGGTCGGGGCCTGCTCCTAGTCGCCGCGATAGCTCTGGTTGCCTTCGCCCTGTGGTCGTTCGCCGAGGCGGCCTACCGCGAGACCTAGTCCGGAGTGCGGGCTACTGCACGACGCGCAGGTGCCGGGCGATGAGCAGGAAGGCCTCGAGGCGGCGCTCGTCGTCGGGGGTGGGGAGCCCCCCCTTGGCCGTGGGGGTGGTGCTGCTGCGGGTCTCGTCGTATGCGGTCATGACTGTTCCCTCGGCAGCATCTGGCCCTTCCTCAAGCCGGCTTTGCTGCGCCGAGACGTCCGGCCAGCTCCGGCGGGAGCGGTACGGCCTTGTCGGTCGAGGAGGCGACAACCTCCTGCGCGAGGTCGTGCACCTTGCGGCCGCGCGAGCGGGCCACCTTGCGCAGCCGCTCGAACGCCTCGCGCGGCGAGCTGTGCTGGCGCTCGGTAAGGACTCCGATGGCCTGCTCTACGACGACGCGGGCGGCCAGGGCGTGCTCGAGCTGGGTGATCGAAAGTCGGAGCTGTCCGATCTCGTCGAGCGGCGATTCGGACTTGGCCGGTCGGGCTCCCGGCGCAAGCTCCCCGGCCAGCAGGTCGGCGAGCACCATCGCGCTGGTGAGGTCGCCGGTCTTCTCGTCACCGACGGCCCAGCCCCCGTCCGGTCGGCGGCGGATGACCACGCCCTTGGCGACCAGGGGGTCCAGATGAGCCGCGACGACCGCCGCCAGCTGGCGCAGCACATCGATGGTGTCCTCGTCGACCTCGACGTGGCCCCGGTCGATCGCACAGAGGGTGGCGACGACCTGCCCGTCCACCGTGCGGATGGGCACGCCGACGTAGGACGTGACGCCCAGCCGCTCACGGACGGGAGTGTCGGCGTAGGCAGGGTCGTTCTGTGCGTCGGACGTGCTGGGGGGGGCTCCGGCCAGCAGCCGGTGGCAGAAGCTGTCCGCTCGATCGACCCTCTTGCCCTCGTCGACGTCGGGCCAGATCGCCGATGCGTGCACGCGCTCGAAGGTGAAGCTGTCGTCCGTCAGAGCCCCGACGAACACGACCTCCATCTTCAGCAGGCTCGCTGCCGTCGACAGGACGGCGTCGATCGCGGGGTGTGAGAGCGGGGTCAGGGCCACCATGACTACTTCCTAGAAGGCGAGGGAGCTAACTTCCTAGCGGGCAGGGAACGGTCCAGTATTGCCCTCCGTCACCCACATGACACCGCCAGTCGGGCCTTGACCTCGACCAGGCTCGGGTTGCTCAGGGCCGAACCGTCCGGGAAGACGACGGTCGGTACCGTCTGGTTGCCTCCGTTGACGCTCATCACATAGTCGGCGGCCACGGCGTCGTCCTCGATGTCGACCGTGTCGAAGACGACGCCTTCGCGCGCAAGCTGCTTCATCAGCCGATGGCAGTAGCCGCACCACTGCGTGCTGTAGATAGTGAGCTGGCTAGCCATGGGAGAAGGCTCCTCGAGGGTTCAGGCGGTGCGGGGCGCGGTCACCAGACGTCAACAGTGGGGCGGCCCGGCCCCTTCCCGTGGCACCGGCCTGGGAGGATGGGGCGGTGACCCCGGACGCCCTGCTCGACGACCTTGACCCGGAGCAGCGGGAGGCGGCGCGGGCAGTGACCGGCCCGGTGGTCGTGCTGGCGGGCGCCGGGACGGGCAAGACGCGCACGATCACCCACCGGGCCGCCTACGCCGTCGCGTCGGGCGTCGTACCCGCCTCGGCCCTGCTCGCCGTGACCTTCACCGCGAGAGCCGCCGGGGAGATGCGCACCCGGCTACGGGCGCTCGGCGTCGGGGGAGTGCAGGCCCGCACCTTCCACTCCGCCGCCCTCAAACAGCTCGGCTACTTCTGGCCCAGGGTCGTGGGAGGCGCCCCACCCACCCTTCTCACCAACAAGTTCGGGCTGGTCGGCAACGCCGCCGCCCGGAGCGGCCTGCGTCCCGGCACGAGCGAGCTGCGCGATCTGCTGTCCGAGCTCGAGTGGGCGGCGGCCACCCTCGTCGGCCCGCAGGACTACGTTGCCGCCGCCGAGAAGGCCCGTCGGTCCCCACCGTTCGACGCCGCTTCGGTGGCTCTGGTGATGCAGGCCTACACCGACGTGAAGCAGGCCCAGGGGGTTGCGGACTTCGACGACCTGCTGCTGCTCACCGCAGCGGTGCTGGAGGAGCACCGCGAGGTCGCGGAGGAGTTCCGGGCGCGCTACCGGTCCTTCGTCGTCGATGAGTACCAAGACGTCACCCCACTGCAGCAGCGCCTCCTGGACGCCTGGCTCGGTGGGCGGGACGACCTGTGCGTCGTCGGCGACGCCCACCAGACGATCTACTCCTTCACGGGGGCGACGCCGTCCTACCTGCTCGGGTTCCGCCAGCGCTATCCCGAGGCGACCGCAGTGCGGCTGGTCCGCGACTACCGCTCCACGCCGCAGGTGGTCGACCTCGCCAACGCGGTGATCGCCAAGTCTCCCCAGGGAACTGCCCGCCTGGAGCTGCTTGCGCAGCGGCCACCCGGCCCGGCTCCGATGTTCGCGGAACACCCGGACGAGCCCGGCGAAGCCCAGGCGGTTGCCCGCCGCTGCCGCCAGCTGCTCGAGGACGGCACCGCGGCCAGCGAGATCGCGATCTTGTACCGGGTCAACGCCCAGTCGGCTGCCTATGAGGCCGCACTGTCCGACGTCGACGTTCCCTACGTCGTACGTGGCGGCGAGCGCTTCTTTGACCGGGAGGAGGTACGCAAAGCCACCATCCTGCTTCGCGGGGCTGGCTTTGCGGCTGACGCCGACGCGCCGAAAGCGCTCGGCGACCTCGTCGCGGATGTGCTTCGGGCCGGGCTCGGTTGGCAGCTCGCGGCTCCGCCGGCCGGTGCCGGCGCAACCCGCGAGCGGTGGGAGTCCCTCGCCGCGCTGCACAGGCTGTCGCTCGACCTCGCGGCGGCCTTCCCCGACGCAGGGGTACGCGACTTCGTCGCCGAGCTTGAGGAGCGGGCGTCCGCACAGCACGCGCCGACCATCGAGGGCGTGACCCTGGCCTCGCTGCACGCCGCCAAGGGACTGGAGTGGGATGCGGTCTTCCTCGTCGGCCTCGTCGACGGCACCCTGCCCCTCGTCCACGCCGACACCCCAGACCAGGTCGAGGAGGAGCGTCGGCTGCTTTACGTCGGCGTCACCCGCGCTCGAGAGCACCTTGCGTTGTCGTGGGCGCTCACCCGCTCACCCGGCGGCCGGGCCTCCCGCAAGCCGTCCCGCTTCCTTGAGGGCCTGCACACTGGGGTCACCCGTACCAGCAGCGGTCCACCGCAGCAAAAGTCCGGGAGCCGCAGCCGTTCCGGCCCGGTGGCCTGCCGCATCTGCGGCGCGTCGCTGATGGCGGCTGTGGAACGCAAGCTCGGCCGGCACGAGGGCTGCCCAAGCGACCGCGACGAGGCGCTGTACGACGCGCTGCGCGAGTGGCGGGCCGACCGGGCAAAGGAGCTCAAGCAGCCGGCGTACTGCGTGTTCACCGACGCGACGCTGGCCGCGATCGCGGAGCAGAAGCCGACGACTGTCGCCGGGCTGGTGGCGATCCCGGGGATCGGCCAGTCAAAGCTCGACAAGTTCGGCAAGGACGTCTTGTCGCTGGTCGGCGCGAGCCCTGCGTGATCACGTTCTGGCAACACGCCGAATAAATGCCTTGCCCCCTGCGCGGAGCCGCCCTACCCTTTGCCCTCATACGAGGTCGGCGTTCGCTGACCCAGCTGCCGAGGAGGTGAATCCGTTGTGAAGAGCACTTTGATCCGCACTGGAAACCTCCACACCGGCCGTCTCCGCGTGGCTGCGACGAGCAACGACGGGTCAGCCCTGTCGGCGCACGTGGCCGAGATGCGGTCGTGCACGGCGCCCGGATCCCCGCTCACGCAGGGGACGAGTGGGCCCACCGCCAGCCTTCGCGCTGTCGAGAATATCGCTGTGACTGCTGATGTCCGCCCGTTCGCCCAGGGTCCCACTGCCTACGTCGGCGCCGTTGACACGGCCGATGCCAAGCCGGGTCCGCCTCCTCAAGACGCATCGAGGGTCTGAGACATTCAGACCTTGCGCCTCGAGGCCGCGGAACCCGACACGGGTCCGCGGCCTTTTGCATGCCCTGCCCGACCGGCACACCCCGCCGCAACGCAAGACCGTCACGAGGAGGTGACACCGATGTCCGTCCAGACCGACTTCGCGGTGGACCCGAACAGCACCTGTGCGTCCACCGACCTGCCATGCCAGGGCGCAGACCCTGAGCTGTGGTTCGCCGAGTCACCGAGCGACGCCGAGACCGCCAAGGTCCTGTGCGCCCCCTGCCCGCTGCGTGAGCTGTGCCTGTCCGGTGCCCTCGACCGCCGTGAGCCATGGGGTGTCTGGGGCGGGCAGCTGCTCGACAACGGTGTGGTCGTCCCACGCAAGCGGCCCCGTGGCCGCCCGCGCAAGCAGGACGCCCTCGCCTACGCAGAGGCAACGGCTCAGCTGGTCGCCAACGAGCGGGCGGCATGACCCGCGGCACCCATCTGTCTTGCACCATCCCCGATCGGAGAATTGCCATGCACGTGTTCCTGGCTGAAGAGCTCGCTCGCTCTCGAGCGCGCGAACGACAACTGGAGGCGTCGGTCGTGTCCCGTGCGGCCCGTCTCCGCAAGGCGCGTCGCTGGCAGCGCCGGGCGGAGCAGGCGACCTACCGCGCCAACCTCGCCCGCCTCGCTATCCGCTAGTCGCACCAGCACCAGCACCAGCACCAGCACCAGCCACGGCCCGGTCCCGCAAGTTGCGGGCCCGGGCCGTTCGGCGGGTCCGTACGCTGCGCGTGTGCCGCTCTCCTCGCGCGATCCCGCTGACCTGACCGTCGTGGGGAAGGGCGCTCCCGCCCACCTCCCGACCTTGCGGGACCGCGCTCTTGACGTCCTGTTGGACCCGACCCTCGCCCACGTCGTCGATCTCGTCTGCTGGCTGGAGAAGGGCCTCGTCCACGTCGCGGACTCTTTTGGCCACGTGGCCCTGGGACCAGACGGGACGGCTTGCATCCTCGCCGGGCGCGACCCGGTCGCCGACCAGGACCCGTTCAGTGACGCCACGAGCGCCTATCCCTATGCCGCGGTCCGGCTGCACTCGCTGTTCGCCGACCCGCGGGCGCCCGACCTTGCCGTCGTGCACACCGGGGCCCACATGTGGCCCGAGCGCGGCGGTCACCCGGGCGAGCACGGCTCGCTGAACGGCGTGCAGTCGCGAGCGCCGCTCCTGCTGTCCGGCCCAGGGGTCGCTGCGCGCGGCCTGCTGGACGAGGTCTGCCGCGCCGTGGACGTTGGCGCAACCCTCGCTCACCTGGCGGGCGCGACGCAGGACGACATGGACGGGGCGCCGCTCGCCCAGGTGGTCCCCGCGGCGACCCATGTCGTGGGGCTGCTCTGGGACGGCGCACAGTGCGCCGACCTGCTTGACCGGACGGCCGCCGGAGACCTGCCGAACGTCGCCCGGCTCCTGGCGCGCGGCTGCGCGTTTCGCGGCGGGGCGATCGCAGAGTTTCCGAGTGTCACCTTGGTCAACCACACCTGCCTGCTCACCGGCGCCGGTCCGGGAAGGCATGGGATTGTCCACAATGCCTTTTACGACAGGGCTTCCGGCCTGCAAATCGTGCCCAACAGCTCGGCCAACTGGCACCACTCGATGCAGTGGCTGCGACCAGAGGTACGGACGCTGTGGGAGCGGCTGCCCAAAGGCACGTCGTCGGCCTGCGTCAACGAGCCGTGCGACCGGGGCGCTGAATACAGCACCTTTGCGCTGCTCCGGGCCAGGGGTACGACGGGGAGCAGCACCCTCGAGTCCGTACTGCCACCGGACGCCGACGACCCGCATGCGACGCAGTCCTTCGTGGCCGCGTCAGCTGACTACGCCTGGGGGACACAGGTCGACCACATGGGCCTGCAGCAGGTGCTCGACCTGTGGCGGGCGGACGTACCACCGCGGGTGATGTGGTGGAACACGACGCTGACGGACGGCGGTCATCACGCCGGTGGCCCGTGCTCGGAGATCGCTCGCGCGTCGGTTCGGGACACCGACCGGCGGCTCGGTGTCTGGCTCGATCTCGTCGAGGAGCGCGGTCTTCTCGACGAAACCGTCGTCCTGCTCACTGCCGACCACGGGTCGCAGGGCGCGGACCCCTCGTGCACGGGGGATTGGGACGAGGCGCTGCGCGCGGCCGGCGTGCCATTTCGCGACGAGGCCTACGGCTTCATTTATCTCGGGGTCTGATCCGCGCCTGATCTGGGCGAAAGTCCTTGTGCAGCAGGGATTCTCGGATGATCCGAGGGTGTCCGCGGCGGACCGCTGGAGACCGTAATTTTGAGGACTCTTCGCGGACTTTCCAAGATCATGCGGACTGAATGCGGACTGAATCGGTGCGCCTGCCGGTGGCCGGCGCACGTAGCCTCGACGTCGTGAAGGCGAAGCGCGAGGAGTTCGAGCGGGCGATCGTGCCGGTACTCGCCGACCTCGAGCGCCAACATCCCGGCGCGCTGCGGCTTGAGCTAACGCCGGAGGAGTCGGAC
>JANLPD010000417.1:0-2884 GCA_031367045.1 Frankiales bacterium
ACCAGCTGAGCTATACGCCCCTGCGAACAGGCCTGAGGCTAGCGCAGGGCTGCGAGCAGTTCGTAGCGCGAGACGGCGACACCAGCGACGATCGCGAGCGCGATGCCAAGGCCCGTCACCACCGCCGACCGGAGCGGACGAGCCCGAACGGCGACGTTGGCACGGTCAGCGTGGACCCGCGCGCGAGCCGGCAGGCGCTCGGCGAAGGTGAACTCAAGCGCCCACACCGCGAGCCCGAGCAGCACCGGGGGGATGGTCAGCGGCCCCGGCAGGACGATCAGCGCCAGGCCGACCGCGATAAGCGCAGCTCCGAGCAGGAACACAACCATGTGGACCACGACGTCCCCGCCCGGCAGCGCGCGGACCCGGTCGCGCAGGTGCAGCCGGGTCAGGGTGCGCCGGTCAGACGAGGTCACCCTTGACAACCGGCGGTTGGGTGTTGAGCGGCGGCGCGGTGCGGGATGGCTCGTGCGTGACGAGCAGGCTCTGGACCGAGCCCGGGCCGGAGTGCAGCCGCATCCCGCGCACGACGTCGACACCGGGACGCAGCACGTCGAAGGTGCCAACCGCGCGGACGTCGCCGAAGGCGCTCTTCTCCCACAGCACGTAGGTGCTGGTGCGCCGGTCGTTGGGCGTGAGGCCGTCGACGACCAGGGAGACGGCGGCCCCGTCGAGCACGGCGACAGCCTGCACGCTGTCACCCGCGGTGCTCAGCGCAACGCTGCGCGACCCCGCGTGCTCGAGCAGCTGGACGGTCGAGGCCAGCCGCAGACCCCAGGCGGCCTGGTCCTTGTTGTCGCGCTGCAACGAGTTGTTGGCGACGGCGAGCGAAGCGACGAGCGCTGCTGCGGCCGCGACCCCGGTCCAGGCCGCGGTGCGGCGCACGGTACGAGCGGACGGGACCCGCCGCCGGTCGGCCAGCGAGACGGGCGCGGTGAGCTGGCCCGGCTCGGGGAGCGAGACGGCCCGGCCGGAGGCCTGGACCCCGGCGCGGATGCCGACGAGCAGCGAGGGCGGGGGCTCGGCCGGCGCAGTGGCGTAGGCCAGGTGGGAGAGGGTGTCGTTGTGCTGGGCCAGCGCGCGCTGGCAGGCCGGGCAGAAGCTCAGGTGGGCCAGGAAGACCTGCTCGTCCTGCGGTTCGAGGGACGACAGGGCATAGCCGACGGCGAGTTCCTCGTACGGCTCGTGCGACGGCGGACGAGCCGCGGTCGTGTCGCGCTCCGTCACGGTGAAGTCCTCGGGTAGGTGTCGGGCAGGTCATCCGGGAGAGCGGCGTTGCTCAACCCCTCCAGGGCGTCGCGCAGCCGCCTCATCCCGGCGAGCATCCGGGTCTTGACGGTGCCCAGCGGCGTACCGGTCAGGCCGGCGATCTCGCGCTGGGTGTAGCCGCCGAAGTAGGCAAGCGTGAGCGCCTCCTTCTGCGGCTCCGGGAGCGTCTTGAGGGCTTCCCGGACCCGCTCCCGACGCAGCAGCGACCAGACCTCGTCGTGGACGACGGGGCTGTCGTCGTCGCGGCTCTCGAGAATCTCGGCTGTCGTCCGGCGCTTGCGCAGGCTCTCCTCGCGACGGACCGCGTCGACAGCCTTGTGATGCGTCATCGAGAGCAGCCAGGTCGAGAAGCCACCGCGCGAAGCGTCGTAGCGGGAGGCGTCACGCCAGACCGTCAGGAAGACCTCCTGGACGACGTCCTGGGCGAATTGCTCGTCGGTGAGGATCCGCCGGGCAAGACCGAAGCAGGCCCGGCCGTAACGGGTGTACAGCGCTTCGAGGGCGCCGCCGTCCCCCTCGGTGATCCGGACGACCAGCGCGCGATCGTCCAGTCCGTCGTACACGGTGGAAGAGCCGCTTTCGGGCGCGCCGCTGCCGTCGGACGCCTCACGGCTCCTCGACATGGTCACGCTCGTCCTCACAGCTGTTCGTTCGCAGCCGACGGGTGTCCGGATGGGGTGTCCCGCAGGCCGACAAGGTTACCGCCGTCCGGGGCAGTCACGTACCCGCGGCGGTTAGGACAGCCGGGTTTTGGGGGACGACCACGACGAAGGGCCGCGCCGGCCTGATGAGCTAGGAGGCCCGGACCATGACGCCCAGTCCATCCACCGTCAGCACCGCCCTGGCCCTGCGCCTCGTTGTCGCCGGGGGGGCGACGATGCCGGTGCGCGCCGTCCTGCGCTACGACATTGCCGATCCGTACGCCGTCCAGGCGAGCTTCCACACCGGGTCGGGGGCGGAGGCCGACATCGTCGAATGGACCTTTGCCCGACAGCTCCTCACCGACGGCGTGGGCGGCGCCACGGGTGAGGGCGACGTCCGCGTCTGGCCGTCCAGCCACGCCGGCGAGCCGGTCGCGTTCCTGTCACTGTCCTCGCCATCGGGTAGGGCGGTGTTCGAGGTGCCGCTGGCCGATCTCGAGGCGTTCCTGGTCATGAGTTGTGAGGTGGTTCCGACCGGCGCCGAGAGCAACTTCGTGGACGTCGAGGCCGAGCTGGCGCTGTTGATCTGGGCGCGGCCCGAGACCTGAGTTGGGCAGGCCCCTTCTGGTAGTGTCCGCACTCGTCGCAAAGGCCTGTTGAAGGCGCGCGCACGCGGACGTGGCTCAGTGGTAGAGCATCACCTTGCCAAGGTGAGGGTCGCGGGTTCGAATCCCGTCGTCCGCTCGGAACGGCGCCCTCGGGCGCATCGTCGGCTCCGGTCCCCGGGTCCGGCCGGGTGGCCGAGTGGCTTAGGCAAGGGCCTGCAAAGCCCTGTACGCGGGTTCGATTCCCGCCCCGGCCTCGAAGCTATGGATGCACCACAACTTCACAGCCCGGGCGATTGGCGCAGTCTGGTAGCGCGCTTCCCTGACACGGAAGAGGTCACAGGTTCAAGTCCTGTATCGCCCACACAC
>JANLPD010000459.1:0-6519 GCA_031367045.1 Frankiales bacterium
CAGTGCGGGTGCTGGCTCAAGGAGCCTCACGCAGTGTCAGATCGGGAGTGCCCCGCGAGCCGCATGCGCCTTCTTGGCCGCCTTCTTCGCCGTCCGGCGCGACACCCTCGCAGCGGCATGCGGCACGGACTCGCGACCGCCGGTGTCGGCCGCTGCGAGCAGCAGGCCACCGAGCAGGCCGAGGTGTTTCAGGAACTGGATCTGTTGCTCCTTCTTGGCCTTCTTGTCCGGCGCGGACCAGAAGGGGTGACCGACGAGCGTCGTCGGGACGAGCGAACCGGCCAGGACCAAAGAGGACAGCCTGGGCAGCCGGCCGGTTGCGAGCCCAAGGCCCCCGACGAGCATCGCCGCCCCGTTGACGCGGACGAGCTGGTCCGGGTTGTCGAGGCCGGCGCCGTCAACAGCGTCGACCCTCGGACCGGGCGCGCGGAGCGCATCGAAACCACCGGTGACGAACATGGCGCCGAGCAGCGGACGGGCAAGAAGACGGACCGGACTGGTCATGGGGTTCCTCCAGGGTTCGGTCAGCGCCTACCCACCCACCGCCTGGGGACACGTTCCCAGCCAGTACCAACCTGGCTGCTAGCTCAGCTTCAGGCGCCTGCGCATGCCGTCCAGGTCGAGCTCTGGGCGCACCGGCCACTGCGGGTCGAGCTCCGCGAGCTGCTCGACGAGCAGGTGGGTCAACGCCCAGTCGCGGTACCACTTGCGGTCGGCCGGGACGACGTACCAGGGGTTCACGTCGGTACTGCAGCGGGCAAGGACCGCCTGATAGGCGTCGCAGTAGGCCGGCCAGAGCTCGCGCTCGTCGAGGTCGCCGGGGTTGACCTTCCAGTGCTTGGTCGGGTCGTCGAGGCGGGCCAGCAGCCGGGCCTTCTGCTCCTGCTTGCTGATGTGCAAGAAGACCTTGACGAAGGTCGTCCCGCTGCCCGCGAGCGCTGCCTCCCAGTCGTTGATCGCGTCGTACCGCTTCTCCCACTTGTCCTTCGGCACGAGGTCGTGCACGCGGACGACGAGGACGTCCTCGTAGTGGCTGCGGTTGAACACGCCGAGGTAGCCGTTCGGCGGGAGGGCATGGTTGATCCGCCAGAGGAAGTCGTGCCTGCGCTCCTGCGCGGTGGGCGCGACGAAACTGGTGATCCGGACGCCGGCCGGGTTGACCTGGCCGACGACGTGCTTGACCGAGCCGTCCTTGCCACCGGCGTCGATAGCCTGCAGGACCAGGACAAGCCGCCGTGTCCCGCCGGACTTGCCTTCCGCGTAGAGCCGCTCCTGCAGCTCGGTGAGCCGGGGCGCAAGCTCCTCGATCTCCTTGCGGGCGGTCGCTTTATCCTTCACGCCGGGGTGGCTCGACGCGGCGCCCTCGTCGTGGGCTACCGCAGGATCGAAGACCCGCAGCAGCTTCCTGACCGACGTCACCCGCGCAGCCCTTTCAACAACGGGGTGCCGTCTTTGACCTTGTCGGCCGGCGGAGCGGTGACATCCACCGCGGTGCCGAAGTCGTACAGCTCGGTAGTGGAGGTGGAGGTGATCTCCCTCCCCTGGTTTGTCATGGTGACGACCTGCACCAGCTTGCGCAGGCGCCCATCCTTGTCCACGTAGGCGTCGAACGGCACGGGGGTTTCGCCGCTTGTCTTGAGCTGCGCTGCGAACGCCTGGGCGAAGCTGCCACCGACCTTGTCCAGGGCCTTGCGCAGCTGGTAGGTCCCCCGGTAGTGCGTGGTCTGGGTGTCACGGACCTTCTCCTTGCCGACGACCTTCACGTCCTCACCCGCGCCGAGCAGCAGCTTGAAGCCGACGGTGGGGTCGGTGCCCTGCCCGAGCGAGGTGCCGACCAGAGCGGTCGTCGCCAGTGAGTAGTAGCTGTCGCCGAGCGGCGGAGCCTTCAGGTAGAGCCGCCCGCCCACGATCCGCTCTTCGAGCGTCAGCGGCTTGCCGCTGCCCGGGTCGAGCGAGACGTTGAAGATGCCGACGCTGCCGTCGAGCTGGAAGGCCCCCGCACCGGTGATGACGACGGTTTGCGGGCCCACCTTGCTCGTCACACCCAACGTCAGCTTCGCGCTGCCGGCCTGGGTCGTCGCCGTGCTCGCGGCCTGGACCGCGGCGGCCGGCGACAGGCCGCCCGGCCCGCTGCCGGCCGAGGACGACCCACAGGCGGAGGCACCCGCCAGGACCACTGCGATGACGGCAAGTGGGATACGACGCACGCCGGCTCCTCGGGCTCAGGGGATCTGGAGAAGTGGGCCGTCTCGGGTTCGAACCGAGAACCTGCGCGCTTAAAAGGCGGCTGCTCTGCCAGTTGAGCTAACGGCCCTGCCACTGCTCGACCGCCGGTTTCTTGGCGGCGGCCGCAACCATTGTTGCAGGCGTGACCGGGCTGCTGCCCTAGTCCCTCGTCGCGACGACGGCACGGTCCACGAGCTGGGCCTTGATGAGCTCGAGCGGCACCGGGCGGCCGAGGTAGTAGCCCTGCACCAGGTCGCAGTTGGCGGCTGTCAGGTCCGCCAGCGCCTCGCTTGTCTCGACCCCCTCTGCGGTAACCGAGAAGCCGAGGTTGTGGCCCAGGTCGATCACCGATCGCACGATCGCCGCGTTGCGCGGCTCGCTGTGCATCGCGAGCACGAAGGCCTTGTCGATCTTGAGCTCGCTGACCGGCAGGTCGGCCAGGTAGCCCAGGCTCGTCTGGCCGGCACCGAAGTCGTCGATGGAGATGCGCACCCCGGCGGCAGTGAGGGCGCCGAGCGTCACCGCCGCACGGGTCGGGTCAGCGAGCAGCGCGGTCTCGGTGATCTCCAGGATCACCCGGCCCGGGTCCGTCCCCGTGTCGGCCAGCACGGCAAGAACCTCCTCGGCGAAGTCACCGCGACCCAGGCTGCGGGCGGAGACGTTGACCGCAACCACGAGCGTCCCCGTCGGGTCGAGGTCGGCCAGCGCCAGGGTGGCGGTGCGCAGCACCCAGCGGGTGAGCGGCTCCACCAGGTCGGTCTGCTCGACCGCAGGCAGGAACGAGTCCGGGAACAGCAAGCCGCGTTCTGGGTGCTGCCAGCGCACCAGCGCCTCGACAGCGGTGACCCGGCCGGTGCGCAGATCGGTCTTAGGCTGGTAGTGCAGGACCAGCTCCCCCCGGTTGATGGCGTCCCCGAGCTCGGCGACCAGCCGCAGCCGCGTCGCGTCGTAGCGGTCGTGCTGGGGCGTGTGATGCACAACGCCGAGGTGGCGGCGCTTGGCGACGTACATCGCGACGTCCGCCTCTGCGAGCAGGACGTCGAGGTCGGTCCCGTCCGACGGTGCCGACGCGAAGCCGACGCTGGCTTCCACGGACAACGGCAGGTCATCGATGACCAGCGGCTCGGCGAGCGCGCTGCGCACCCGACCCAGCACCTCCGCCGCCTCACCCAGGTTGCGCAGCCCAGGCAGGACAATGCCGAACTCGTCCCCACCGAGGCGTGCGACCAGGTCGCCCTCGCGCACCGCTGCGGTAAGGCGCGCGCCGAGGGTCACGAGCAGGCGGTCCCCGATCGCATGGCCGAGGGTGTCGTTGACCTCCTTGAAGCGGTCGAGGTCAACGAGCGCAACGACGGTCGACAGCTCGGCGGTCGCAGCAGCCACGGCAGAGCGGGCGTCCTCGGTGAACTGCGCGCGGTTGGGCATGCCCGTCAACGCGTCGTGCATCGCGAGGAAGGCATTGGCCGCGACCTGCCGACGCAACCGTCGCGTGACCGACCCGGTCACCGCCAGCAGGAGCAGCCACAACACCAGCAGGCCCACACCGAGCACGGTCGTCTGTAGGCGCTGGGCCTTCGCGATGTCCGTCGCGATGCGGTCGTAGGGGAGGTAGACCTCGAGCACCCCGACGCGGCGGCCGTCTGGACCTGCCGAAAGCGGCTGATAGGCCTCGACGGCCCGCACCCCGCCACCGGGCACGGTGTCGCCGTCAAAGGTCGTGAGCCTGGCCACGTCCTCGCCCGACGCCGCATCGAGGGCTTCGTCGTCGACAGGTACGTCCAGCTTTCCGCCTGCGCTGGAGTAGACCGCGCGTCCGTCAAGGCCGCGTAGCCGCAGCCGGAGCACCCGTCCGTCGGCCACCACCGCGTTGACGTGGCGTGAAAGGGCCGCGCGCTCGTCGGCGCTGAGTCCCAGCGCGAGGGGCTTCCCGTCGAGCAGCGGCGAGATGCCCGTGCTCCCGATGAGCGTCGCTTCGTCCCCGGCCTGCAGCAGCCCGCGCTGGTCGGCCTGTTGCCGGCTGGTCTGGAGCAGGACGCCGCCGAGCGCGAGAACACCTACAAGGCTGACCGCGGCGTACGCCGCGAACAGCCGAGACACCCTCGCCCGCCCCGTACCGACTGAGTCCATCCTGAGTCCATCGGCAGCCGGCCGCTGGGGTGAAGCCCCGACCAGCGCGCAGCCGAGCGTCCGCTGACACCCATTCGGCGCAACGGACTGGGCTGCTCGGGATCCGACTTGATCAGGGAGCACCCTTCCTCAACCTTCGGAGCGCCCTTCATGACCCACCCCCGACTCGCCCACCTCGCCATCGGGGCGCTGACGGCGCTCGCCGTCGTCGCCGCTGCCGGTCCGGCGCTCGCAGACGGAGCCACCCCGTCGCCCAGCGCCAGCGCGAGCACCGCCGCTGGGTCCCTGCCGCCTGCCGACCCGACGGCCCCCGTCGAGACAACCGGCACTGTGGACCCGACCGCGAGCGCCAGCGCCTCTGCCTCTGCCTCTGCATCCTCCTCTGCAAGCGCTAGCCCTGAGGCGTCCGCGGCGGGTACGCCGTCCGCGAGCCCCACCGCCGGTGGCCACGGCGCGTACTCCTATCCCTTCGTCCTGACCCCGGGTGACGCCGGCAGCTTTACGCTTGCCCTAGATATCGCAGGAACCGGCATCTCCCTCACCTACTCCGTCGACGGGACGGGCAAGGTCACCGGCGCGGCGATCGGCACGGGTGCGGCCGGCACCGGATCTGGCACCCTGGTGCGCACCACGCCGCACACCATCTTCCTGACCCTTGCCGATGGCACGACGGTCAAGGTCAAGGTCCACGGAACCAGCGTCCGGGTGAAGGTCAAGCCGCGCCGCGGCGGGCCGTTGCGCCCTGGGGTCGAGCCGACCCTTGCGACCACGTCCCCTGATGCCGCCGACGAGACCGACCCGACTGCCTCCGCCGAGCCGACGGAAACCGAGAGCCCTGACGCTCACGCCACCGACGCCGCCACCGCCGCCGCGGTCCAGGGCTCGGGGCACGGCAAGGGCTCCGGCGCGCGCAAGAACTCGGGCTCGGGACACGGCAAGAGCCACGACAAGGGGCAGGGCAAGAAGTAGCGCCGCCGCGAGGTCGGTCCGTCCCACCCGGGGACGGACCGACCCCGAGCGCTCAAGGTCACCTGTCCGGGGGGCGAAACCCACAGCACGGCCCGCTGCCGCGAGCGCCGTCGACAGCCCGCTGCTGCGCCGACCAACCCCTGAGGAACCCACGTGCTCCCGCTCCGTCGGACTGCCCGACTTGTGCCTGCCCTCGCGGGCCTTGCCCTGCTGGCCACCGCTTGCTCGAGCAGCTCCCCGACGTCCGCCAGCGACGGCAGCGCACAGAAGCTCCTCGACGCCGCGAGGTCCCAGGCAGCCTCCCTGGCGAGCTTCGCCTTCCGATCCGTCACGGAACTGCCTGGCACGACCGCACTGCAGCGAACGGTCCTGGAAGGGCGGGCCGCGGTCCCGGACCGGGTCGACTACACCCTTACCGTCGGCGCGAGCCGCACCGAGGTGGTGCGAATCGGCAGCGCGGGCTACACACGGCGCCTGCCCAACGGCTCCTGGACGAAGGACGCCACCCCCTCGGCCGCAGCCGCACCGGCAGCCGTCCTGCAGGCGGTCCTGAACGCAGCCGACGGGCCGGTCGACAAAGGTCAGGTTCGTTTCGACGGCCATGACGCGCGGCTGGTGTCGGTCACCCTCACGGCGGACGAGGTACGCAGCACCGGACTGCTCGACGCGACGGGTGGTAGCGCGGTGCCGGTCACCCTCGCGCTCGACCCGACCGGACGGGTCCTTCGGCTCGCGGTGGAGATCCCGGTACGAGGCAGGACCACGACGGTCGTTCGCCAGGTGACGACGTACGGGAACTTCGGCACCGCCGCACCCGTCACCGCACCCGCCTGAGCCACCATCCGCCGCCGCCGCCGCCGCCACCCACCATCCCCACCACCAGCCACCCGCCACCCGCGCCCTTACGTCCGCTCCGCCAGGCGGCGACCCAGTCCCGTTCGGCGGACGCTACGGAGGTAGGGGGTTGAGCCGGGGTTGAGCAGGGGTCCAGGAGGGGGCGAGCAGGGAGCGAGCGGGAGTCAGCGGGGGCCAGCAGGTGGCTGGTGCAGCAGTCAGGCTGGGCCGCACGACGCGGTCCGCTATGATTCTGCGGTCCCCGGCGGCCAGACGGCGTGGGCTCGCCAGCACTGCGGGCGCAGTCCCCATCGTCCAGCGGTCCAGGACTCCACCCTTTCAAGGTGGCTACGCGGGTTCGAA
>JANLPD010000462.1:0-5683 GCA_031367045.1 Frankiales bacterium
TGTCGGCGGCTTGCAGGTGCGGTTCGCTGTAGGTGGCGAGCAGGTGGCTGACCAGGCTGGCGACGGACTGTGGGTCGCGGTCGGCGGCCAGGGCGAGCAGGCTCGGTTGGGCATCGAGCAGTTCGCCGGCGGGCAGTGTGCCGACCAGCCGGGTCAGTGCGGCGGCTTGGCCGTTGCCGAGCTGGCCGTCGGTGACGGCCTGGGCCAGCTCGGGCAGCTCGCGTAGTGCGGTGGCGGTGCGGATCAGGGCGCCGGCGGCGGGTCCGCCCAGGGTGGTGGCGTCGCGCAGCCAGGCGGTGCTGGAGCAGACCGAGCCGGCGCTGCGGCCGGCCGCGTCGTGGTGGGCCGGGACCTGACCGCCGGAGCGGCTGTGCAGCTCACCGACGGCCTGGCTGATCCGGCCGTGCAGCCGCTCGGTTTGGCGGCACAGCGCGGTGAGGTGGGTTTGCAACTGGTAGATGGACAGCTCGCTGACCGGCTGTTCGACGGCGGTGTCGACCGCGACGGCCAACCCCAGACCCTCACCTTGATAGGAACGCATGTTCGAAGAGTATCCGACAGGTCTGACAATACCGGGCTGTCCACAAGCAACTTCCGAACGAGAATTACCCCCACCGTCCGCCCTACCTGCCGGTGCGGTCCGGAGCCGGGCTGGCGACTTTCGCGGGCCCCCATTGGCCCATACGCAGCCCGTCGGGGCCGCAATCGCGGAGGGCCTTCAAGCCCCACCAGGTGTTGTGTAGCCAAGACGTACCGGCAAGTAATGTGCGACTAGATAGGGTCCCCAGATGCGCATCGCCGTCACCGGGTCCATCGCGACCGACCACCTGCTCACGTTCGACGGGCGCTTCGTCGAGCAGCTCCTGCCGGACCAGCTCGACCGGATCAGCCTCGTCTTTCTGGCGAGCGACCTGCAGGTCCGCCGCGGGGGGACCGGCGCCAACATCGCGTTCGGCATGGGTGTGCTGGGGCAGGCCCCGCTGCTTGTCGGTTCGGTCGGCAAGGACTCCGCCGACTACCTCCAGTGGCTGCGGGACCACGGGGTGGACACCGGCGGGGTGACGGTCAGCGAGCACCTCGCCTCACCGCGCTTCACCGTCACGACCGACAACGACCAGAACCAGATCGGCGCCTTCTACCCCGGCGCCATGGCCGAGGCCGCCGCCATCGAGCTGGCCCCGCTCGGCGAGATGGACCTGGTCGTCGTCGCCCCCAACGACCCGGGCGCGATGCTCCGCCACACCGCCGAGTGCAAGGCCCGCGGGATCGCGTTCGCCGCCGACCCGTCCCAGACGCTGTCCTTCCTAGCGGGTGACGCGATCCGATCGCTCGTCACCGGCGCCCAGTGGCTGTTCACCAACGAGTACGAGTCCGGTCTGGTCCGGGAGAAGACCGGCTGGACCGACGCCGACGTGCTCGAGGTGGTGGGCACCCGCGTCATGACCCGCGGCGCCCACGGCATCGTGATCACCCGCAAGGGCGAGGACGACCTCGCTGTGCCAGTCGCCCCAGCCATCAAGATCGCCGAGCCGACCGGCGTCGGCGACGCGTTCCGGGCCGGCTTCTTGTCGGCAACCTCCTGGGGCCTCGGTCTCGAGCGCTGCGCCCAGGTCGGCGCCCTGCTCGCGACCCACGTCGTCGAGACCGTCGGCACGCAGGAGTACTCCTTCACCAGCGGCAGCTTCCTGGCCCGGCTCGCAAAGGCGTACGGCGACGAGGCTGCCGCGCAGGTCGAGCCGCACCTGGCGGCCTGACCCGCCGACGCGGCCGGAGAGGACAGCCGGTCTAGGACAGCCGGCGGACGAGGTACGCCGAGGCGGCCGGGCCGGCTGGCCGGCCGCCCGGCTCAGCTTGGGGTGGGCTGCTGGGCAGGTTGCGGGACCCGGCGTACTCCTGGCTGCGCATCCCGCACCAGGCCGGGACGTCGTAACGCGCGGCCGGGTCGTCGGACCAGACCTCGACCAGCTCGCCGACCTCGACCGTGAGCACCGCCTTCGCCAACTCGATCACCGGGATCGGGCAGGGCCGGCCCCGGCAGTCCACGACCAACGTCATAGCGCGCTCGCGCCCGCCTCGTCGCGCAGCCGGGCCACGGTGTCGGCCAGCACCACCAGGAAGCGCTCGACGTCGGCCCCGGTCACGCCGCGGTGCAGCGACACCCGCACGTTGCCGTGGGTGAGCACGCCCATCGCGGCCAGGACGTGCGAGGGCTCCAGCGTCGACGAGGTGCACGAGGACCCGCTGCTGACCGCGAACCCCTCCTTGTCGAGGGCCCGCAGGAGCGATTCGCCATCCACGTAGAGGCACGAGAACGTCACCAGGTGGGGCAGCCGGCGGACCGGGTCGCCGACGACCTCGACATCGGGGATGGTCTCGGCGACCCGCGACCGGATCCGCTGCACGAGCGGCCTCAGCCGCGCGTCCTCCGCAGCCGCTTCGGCAGCTGCCGCTTGCAGCCCGGCGGCAGCGGCGACGATCCCGGGCAGGTCGCGGCACGGCTCGCCCTCATCCGCCGGCCAGGGGGAGCGCCAGCGGACGCCGGTCCGCACGGCCAGCACGCCCACCCCGGGTGGGCCGCCCCACAGGTGGGCATTCGCGGTCAGCAGCGACCAGCCGGGTTCCAGCGGTGCCCGGCCGACGGCCTGGGCGGCGTCCACCAGCAGGGGTACCCCCGCCGCGGCGCACACCTCGGCCACCTCGGCCACCGGCTGGACCGTCCCGACCTCGTGGCTGGCCGCGATGAGGCAGGCCAGCGCGGTATCGGCGCGCAGCGCCGCGGCGTACGCCTGCACGTTGACACGGCCGAGCCGGTCGACCGGCACGGACGTCGCGTCGGTCCCGTCGACGGCGTGCAGGATGCTCGAGTGCTCGACGGCGCTGTGCACGACGTGCGAGCCGGTACGCCGGCGCGCGGCCACCGCTCCCAGCACCCCGAGGTGCGCGGCGGCGACGCCGCTGGGGGTGAAGCGGACCTCGTCCGCGCGGGCCCCGAGGACGTCCGCGACAGCCTCCCGGGACGCGTCCAGGAGCAGGCGGGCGCGGCGGGCGGCGCCGTAGAGCCGGGACGGATCGGCCCAGCCGTCCTCGAGGGCGACCAGCAGCGCCGCCCGGGCCGCCGGGTGCAGCGGAAGGCCGGAGGCGGCGTCGAGGTGGACCCGGCGGGATGGCTCGGTGCGCACCGGGCCGACGCTAGCCCCCCAACAGGATGGGACCGGGCGGCTGGGATACGCTCCGCCAGCAGCAGAGCGGTGTCCGCACGAGCCTCCGCACACCGTGATTATGCCCGTCCCGCAGGAAGGTCCAAGAGGTTGCGCAGCACCCCTTCGAGCACCCCCGCCCACGGCTCACGCCGGGTCGCTCCGAAGCTCATTCTGGGCGGTCTCGCCACCGCCTTGCTGACGACCGGCTGCAGCGGCCGCACGGTGTACGAGAACGCGTTCTCGCTGGGTTTCCCGCACCCCATCACCGAGCAGGGCCAGCGTGTCTACGACCTGTGGCTGGGCTCGGCGGCGGCAGCCACCGTGGTCGGTGTCCTGGTCTGGGGCCTGATCTTCGTCGCCATCGTGCGCTTTCGAAAAAGCAGCGACGAGTTGCCGCGCCAGATCCGCTACAACCTGCCCATCGAGGTCCTCTACACAGTCGTCCCTTTCGTGATCATGGGCGTGCTGTTCTTCTACACCGCCCGTGACGAGACCTACCTGGACAAGCTCTCCGCCCACCCGGACGTGACGGTCAACGTCGTCGGCTTCAAGTGGAACTGGCAGTTCGGCTACGCCAACGAGAAGGTGCAGGTCACCGGCGCGACCAACAAGCCGGCCGAGCTCGTGCTGCCGACCGACCGGTCCATCCGCTTCGTCGAGACCTCACCGGACGTCATCCACTCGTTCTGGGTGCCGGCGTTCCTGTTCAAGCGCGACGTGGTGCCGGGGCGGGCCAACCAGTTCGAGATCAAGATCCACACGACCGGTACGTTCACCGGCCACTGCGCCGAGCTGTGCGGCGAGAAGCACTCGCAGATGAACTTCGTCGTACGGGTCGTCTCGGGCCCGGAGTACGACGCCTACATCAGCAAGCTCCAGGCGGATCCCGCCTTCGCGCTGAACCAGACGCCAGTGTCCGACGGCACCGCATCTGTGCCTGTCTCCGGGAGCGCAAAGTGACCCTTATCGTTGGGGCCACCGCGCCCGTCTCGACGCGGCGCCCGCATCAGTCGGCCGGGGCCAAGGTCGTCAAGGTCCTCACCACGACGGACCACAAGACGATCGGCATGCTCTACCTGGTCACCTCGTTCATGTTCTTCCTGGCGGCTGGCGCCATGGCGCTGGTGATGCGTGCGGAGCTGGCTCAGCCGGGGCTGCAGCTCGTGAACCGGGAGCAGTACAACCAGCTGTTCACGATGCACGGGACGATCATGATGTTCCTGTTCGCCCCGCCGCTCGCCTTTGGGTTCACGAACTTCATCATGCCGCTGCAGATCGGCGCGCCAGACATGTCCTTCCCGCGCCTGAACGCCTTCTCCTACTGGCTCTACCTGTTCGGCGGCCTCACCGTCCTGTCCGGCTTCCTCACCCCGGACGGCGCCGCTGCGTTCGGCTGGTTCGCCTACGCGCCGCTGAACGACATCATCAACTCGCCCAGCGTCGGCGCGGACCTCTGGATCGTCGGCCTGATCACCGCTGGCCTCGGCACGATCCTCGGGGCCGTCAACTTCATCACCACGATCATCACGCTGCGCGCGCCCGGCATGACGATGTTCCGGATGCCGATCTTCACCTGGAACATGCTCGCCACCTCGATCCTGGTGCTGATGGCTTTCCCGGTGCTCACGGCGGCGTTGTTCGCGCTGGAGGCCGACCGCCACCTCGGTGCGCACGTCTATGACGCCTCCAACGGAGGGGCGATTCTGTGGCAGCACCTGTTCTGGTTCTTCGGCCATCCTGAGGTCTACATCGTCGCGCTCCCGTTCTTCGGGGTCGTCTCGGAGATCTTGCCGGTGTTCAGCCGTAAGCCGATGTTCGGCTACAAGGGCCTGGTCTTCGCGACGATCTCCATCGGTGCCCTGTCGATGACCGTGTGGGCGCACCACATGTTCTCCACAGGAGCGGTTCTGCTGCCGTTCTTCGCCTTCATGTCGTTCCTGATCGCCGTGCCGACCGGAGTGAAGTTCTTCAACTGGATCGGCACGATGTGGCAGGGCCAGCTGACGTTCGAGACGCCGATGCTGTTCTGCCTTGGCTTCCTGGTGACCTTCCTGCTCGGTGGCCTCACGGGTGTGCTGCTGGCCAGCCCGCCGATCGATTTCCACGTCACCGACACCTACTTCGTGGTTGCGCACTTCCACTACGTCGTGTTCGGCACGGTCGTGTTCGGGGCCTTCGGCGGCATCTACTACTGGTTCCCCAAGCTCACCGGGCGGATGCTCAACGACCAGCTCGGCAAGATCCACTTCTGGACCGTCACCATCGGCTTCCACATGACCTTCCTCGTCCAGCACTGGCTCGGCGCCGAGGGCATGCCGCGCCGCTACGCCGACTACAGCGCTAGCGACGGCTTCACGACGCTCAACACGATCTCCTCAATCGGCGCGTTCGTGCTCGGCTTTTCCACCTTGCCGTTCATCTACAACGTGTTTGTCAGCTTCCGCCGCGGCGAGAAGGCGGTGGGTGACGACCCGTGGGGCTAC
>JANLPD010000478.1:0-2016 GCA_031367045.1 Frankiales bacterium
GGCGAGCACTACACGATTACCGATCTCGATGGCTACCCGAAGCCGGTTCAGCGACCACACCCGCCGTTCCTGATCGGTGGCGGTGGACGTCGGACACTGGAACTGGCCGCTCGCGAGGCGCAGATTGTCGGCCTCGCACCGAGGATTCTCGCCGGTCGAAGGTCAGACCCGCAGTCAATCAGCGTCGCCGGCACGGCCGAGAAGATCGAATGGGTCCGTGCCGCGGCGGGCGATCGGTTCGATGACCTCGAGCTCAACGTCTACCCGTCCGGTGTCGGGCCATCCGTCACGGACCATGCCCTCGCCGAGGCGCGGGAGGCGGCGGCATTCCTGGCCGGGCGGACTGCTGTCGATCTCACGGCGGACGAGGTTCTCGAGTCGCTCCACATCTTCATCGGCTCACCGGCATCGCTCGAGGAAAAGTTCATCCGCCAGCGCGAGCAGCTCGGCATCAACTCGATCATGGTGGGCGAGATGGGACCGTTCGATGCCATCGTGGAGCGGCTGGCCGGAACCTGAGGTCAGGGCTTGGCCGAGGCGCGCGGCTCAGTTTGCCCGTCAATCCCATCTCGTGGGCAGCTCGTTCGGCAAGGATGCGAACCTATTTGGGTCCCTCGGTCCTCGTCATCGACGAGCTCGGTTGTACGCCAAGGGATGGCCACCAGCGCCTCCGGGATCTTCCCGGCTGCGAGCGGCTGCTACGAGCGTGGCTCGATCGTGCTGACATCCAACCGCTGGCTTCGGGGAGTGGGTCAAATCTGCGCCGACGGGCTGGTCGACACGGCCATGCTTTCGAACGGCTCCTGCACCACGCCACAGTGGTCAACCTCAAGAGTCAGAGCTTATCTGCTGACGCAATCGCATCTGGGCTTTTCGAGGCGATCTGTCCGCAGATTTCGTGATCCCCCAGACACACAGGAAACGTCACTGGTGGGCATCCCTGGTCGACGAGGCCGGCCTGTGGTCGCTCTGCGCCAAGCAGCGCTACCGCCAGCGCGCCGATCCTGTCAACCAGATTCCGCCGACCACGAGCACCTCGATCGGATTGCCTGAGACAACCTGACCGTGCCCGGCCGAATTAATGCCTCAGATCGCCGACGGCCCAATATGGGTCGAGCGGACATCCACCCTTAGGTCGTGCCACCCAATGCATCTGGGCGAGCCAGACCTGAATTTCCATGCCGCTTTCGGCACTGCTGCTTCCACCTCCGCCCAGGACGACCGACCCTCTATCTCTGACTGTCGCGCTGGTGCCGTCAAAGTTGGCGAAGGTAATCGTCCGCTGCGCGGCGTCCCAGGTGGTCCGATCCGCAGGCCACAAGAGGAGGACCGGGCCACCTCGCTCGACCACGAAGACGCACGTGTCCGTGATCCGCAAGGTCCCCTCGGTTCGAGCCGTGTCAGCGCTGTCCTCTCCCGGAACGACCGCGAGCGGGCCCCAGTTGACAGCCGCAGACTGTGACTCGCTCGGCTCTTCAGTCGGAGGTGGCGAGGGTAGTGTTGACGGAACCAATGGCGAGGGTCCGTACGACGCGCACCCGGCGACGATCGCAGCAAGCAATGCGCCGAGCACACTAATCGACCGACCCGCGTGAGGCACCATCGACGCACGCTCCGACCACACGCTCTTCCCCTGCTCGACGATTCGGGATGATCGATTAGTAGGTGACGAAGACGACGCCGAGCGCTTCGTCGTACAAGTCGGCAACGGACCATGCGTCTTTGTTGTTGCACCAGCCCTTCTGTGAGCCGTACGCGTTGTAGTCGTAAAACCAGGGCCCACCGCTATCGCCGGGGATCGACGTGATCCCGTTCATCTGGACGAGCCGGTCGTTCCACACGCCGCTGAGCGTGCAGGCGATCGACACATCGAATACGTCGAGGCTGCAGTCTTGGGCGTTCGACGCCCGACCATACTGACAGACGGATTCGCCCACCGAGATCCCGGCGCGAGACTCCCAGGACAAGACGGGTCTGGTATTGCCCGACGTGTAGTAGAAGTACGGGATCTCGGCG
>JANLPD010000490.1:0-7695 GCA_031367045.1 Frankiales bacterium
GGTATCCGGGGAAGAAGTGGACCGTGGACCGGAGACCGATTCCGGTGAACAAGATGATCGACGTCCACGCGAGTGCGGTAAATCCGACGACGCTGGTGCTCCACTCGCTGGTGGGTGCCCAGACGACGGCCACCCAGGCCGCGACATACGCTGCCATTCCCGCAGAGTAGACGGCAAGCGCAGGCCTCGTGCGGGGGGCCCGCAGCGACAGGGGCATCAGCAGCGGCGCACCAAAGACCACCACGCGCAGCACGGTCTCGCTCACAGACAGCCAGCCAGGGATGTCCGGTCCGGGGCTTCCCGGCGCCAGGGGCGGCGGGAGCCTGCCGACCAGCGCCAGGTTAAGGACCAGGATCGGGACCAGCAACCGGAACCGGTTCTGCGCCCACTGCTCCCAAGTCCGGCCCGGAGCGACCTCCCCGCGCGAAGTGTCCGAGCGTGGATGAGTTTGGGATGAAATAGAAACCCCCATTGCCGAAATACTCAGCAGATACGCGGCAGCGGGTCACCGACGAGCATGTCGATCAGCCGGTGCCCACCGAACGTCGTGCGGCCGAGCACCCGCCCAGGCGGCTCTTCGCGCACCTCGCCCACGATCGCTGCGTCCTTGCCCGAGGGCAGCGCACGCATGGCCTCTAATGCCGCGTCGGCGTGCTCGGGGGCGACGAAGGCGACGAGCTTGCCCTCGTTGGCGACGTAGAGCGGGTCGATCCCGAGGATCTCGCCGGCGCCGATCACCTCGGGTCGCACCGGTACCCGGCTCTCCTCCAGGACGATGCCTACCTCGGCCGCCAGCGCGATCTCATTGAGCACGGTCGCGACACCACCGCGGGTGGCATCGCGCATGCAGTGCAGGCCGTCACCGCAGGTGGCGAGCAGTGCCGACGCCAGCGACCACAGGGGCTGGGTGTCGCTGCGCACGTCGGCCTCGATATCGAGGTCCCCGCGGGCTATCAGGATGGCGATCCCGTGATCGCCGATAGTCCCCGACACCAGCACCTTGTCGCCGGGCCGGACGAGCTGGGCCGCCAGGCTCACCCCTTCGGCCACCACACCGATGCCCGTGGTGACGATGTACATCGAGTCGCATTTGCCGCGCTCGACCACCTTCGTGTCGCCGGTGATCACGTGCACGTCAGCCGCTCGGGCGGCGTCGGCCATGGCGGTGATCTCCGCCTCGAGGACACCGGCGGACAGCCCCTCCTCGAGCACCAGAGCCGCGGACAGCGCCACCGGGCAGGCACCCGAGACGGCCAAGTCGTTGACTGTGCCGTTGACGGCCAGCTCGCCGATGGAGCCGCCTGGGAAGCGGATCGGCCGGACGACGTAGGCGTCGGTGGTGAGCGCCAGCCGGGTCGTCCCAACCGTGAGCAGGCCGGCATCGGAAAGCTGCTCCAGTGCTGGGTTGGCCAGCAGCGGCACCACAAGCCCTTCGACGAGGGCGCGGCTTGCCTTCCCCCCCGCACCGTGCGCCATCGTCACGCGCTCGTCCCGGAACTTCTGCGGCCGGCGACGCATTTGCTCGATGCGCTCACCGACCTGGACCTCGGTGACGTCCGGGGCTACCTGGCCCCTGATGGTCATGTCAGCACCTCGAGGTTGAGGCGCTGTTTGGCGTACTGCCCGTAGTTGTAATAGGCGGCGCAGGCACCTTCGGACGAGACCATGCAGGTGCCGATGGGCGTCTCGGGCGTGCAGGCGGTGCCGAACACCTTGCACTCCCAGGGCTTCAGCACCCCCTTGAGGACCTCTCCGCACTGGCAGGCCTTGGGGTCTGCGACCCGCACACCAGGCAGGTCGTAGCGCAGCTCGGCGTCGAAGCGCGCATATTTGGGAGACAACTGCAACGCCGAGTGCGCGATGGAGCCGAGGCCGCGCCACTCGAAGAAGGGGCGTAGTGCGAAGACGTCGGCGAGCACCTTGAGGGCCACCGGGTTTCCGTCGTACTGCACCACCCGGGCGTACTGGTTCTCGACCTCCGCCCGGCCCTCCGAGAACTGCTTCATGATCATGTATACCGACTGAAGCAGGTCCAGCGGCTCGAAGCCGGCGCACACCAGCGGCATGCCGAAGTCGCGCGGGATCCACTCGTAAGGGCGGCAGCCGATGACGGTGGAGACGTGGCCGGGGCCGATGAAGGCGTCAAGGCGCAGGTCGGGGGAGTCCAGGATCGCCTTGATCGCCGGGATGATCGTGACGTGGTTGCAGAAGACCGAGAAGTTCTCGATCCCTTCCTGCGCCGCCCGCATGATCGTCAGCGCCGTCGACGGCGCCGTCGTCTCGAAGCCGATCGCGTAGAAGACGACCTGGCGGTCGGGGTTCTGCCGCGCGATCCGCAGCGCGTCGAGTGGCGAATAGACCATCCGGATGTCGGTGCCGCGGGCGTTGGCTTCCAAAAAAGAACCGCGCCCGCCAGGCACGCGCATCATGTCGCCGAAGCAGGTCAGGATCACGCCGTCCCGCTCCGCGATGGCGATGCCGTCGTCGACGCGTCCCATCGGGATGACGCACACCGGGCAGCCGGGCCCGTGGACGAGCTCGATGCCTTCGGGCAGGTGGTCCTGCACGCCGTAGCGGTAGATCGTGTGGGTGTGCCCGCCGCATACCTCCATGATCTTGTAGTGCCGCCCCGGCTCGCACAGAGCGGTGATCTCCCGCCCCAGCACCTCGGCCAGGTCGGCGTCGCGGAACTCATCGACGAAGCGCATCGTCATCCTCCTGTCGTCGCGGCTGTAGCGGTCTGGGCCACCCGCTCGATGGCGACCCCCGCGTGCACGAGCACCCGGTCGCCCGGCTGGACCTCACCCACCAGCTCGGTGGCCACCAGCTCCTCGCGGCCCTGGTCGTCCCGGCAGAGCGCGTCGTTGCCTGCCACGGTCGCCACAGTGAGTACGACGGCGACGTCGCCGCAGGTGATGCACTCTGGCTCTGCTGAGCAGCTCGCGGTGCCGATCAAGCTCATTCGATGCTCGACTCAGCAACGGCCTGCAACTCGTCGGTGAACGTCTGGCCCATCATCTCCAGCATCGACAGGGCCTCAGCAGCCTCCTTCTCGTCGACCTTCGACATCGCGAACCCGACGTGGATGAGGACATAGTCGCCGACCTGCAGGTCGACGTCCTCCATCAGGCCGATGTTGATCTTGCGCTTGACTCCGACGACGTCAACGAGCGCCAGCTGATCGCCGTTGCCCGGGAGGAACTCCACAACCTGACCAGGGATGGCGAGGCACACGACTAAAGCCCTTCGTGGTGGGTGTGAGCAGGGACGAGCTCGGCTGGCAGGTCGGCGCCGTGAGCGGTGTCGACGTACTGCAGCCACTCCAGGACGACCTCGTCGCCGCCCTCGGCTGCGACGTCGAGGGAGCCGCAGGACGGGCAGGCCGGCGACGGGTCGGGCGACTCGAAGTCGGCCCGGCAATCCATGCAGTGCCCGTGCACCGGCACGACGACGACCTCCGTCGTCGCGCCGTCGGCGGGGCCGCCAGCGGCGACAAGCTGGAAGGACTGCTCGAAGGCCTCGGCCACCACGCGGTGGACGGCACCGATCCGGACTCCCACACGGGCGACCGGCCGACCCGCGGCGCGGCGCTCGACCGCCTCGAGCACGCCCTCGCAGTAGCCCAGCTCATGCATGCGCGCTCCGCCTACATCGATCGAATGCGCAGGTAACGCTTTACGTCAGGAACCGAACGGATCCCGATGGCAGCGCCAAGCAGCGCCGCCAGCCCGACAAAACCCGTGGTGATGATGCCGATTGTCCTCATGGCAGGTCCTCGCTCTTCCTTGGGGCAGATTTGTTGGGATGTGCTGCCGCGGAGGCAAGATTGCGCTCCACAGGTTGTGCCATCTTGCGGCCCAGCTGTTCGTCGAGCACGTGGTGTACGAGCTCCACGGCACGGTCGACGGCGGCGGCCACTGCGGGGGTCAGGCCGATCCCCTCGCCGACGTCGGCGGGTTGGCAGCCGACGACGTACGTCGGAGGCAGGGCGCCCCCGAGCTGGCCCAGGCTGGCCAGGACCGAGACGGGCGCCATACCGTGCGCGTCGAGCTCGCCCTCGCCAAGGTCGTCGGGGCCCACCTCCAGAACGGTCAGGTCGCCGGGGGAGCCCTTGCCAGGCAGGGCATCGACGACGACGAGCGCGTCGTAACCGTTGAGTAGGTCGTAGGCGAGGTGCATGCCGCGGATCCCGTAGTCGACGACCCGCACGCCCTCGGGCATCGGGCCTCCGGCAAGGCGGCGGGCCACCTCGCAGCCGAAGCCGTCGTCGGTGAGGAACAGGTTGCCGATGCCGGCCACCAGGACGCCGTTGCTCATCGGGCGTCCTCCTTGGCCGGCAGCGGCTCGATCTCCTCGGGCCCAAAGTAGTAGAACCGGCCGGTGGCACCGTAGAGGTCGCTGCCAGGGTCGTCCTCCAGCATGACCGCGATGTGGGTCCCACCGTCGACGTCGAAGTAGACCCGGGACACCACCGCCGTCATGCCGGCCAGGAACAGGTCCTGGGCGTCGGCCCGTCGCGACGGGCGCAAAAGCACCCGGCTGCCCTTCGCGACCGGCACTCCACGCACGAGCACGGCGTCCTTTTCCGGCTCGGCGCGGGCGTCCTCACCGGCGTCCCACCAGGGCACGTCGTCGCCGTACACCGGGACGTCGTCAAGCACCGGCACGTCGCCGTCGATCGGGCCGTCGTCAGCCGGCCGGCGGGCGCCGTGCAGTCGCCCCAAGGCGTCATCCGTCATCGCGTCGCAACGGGCCAGGATCGCCGCGGCACGAGGGTCGGTGCCACGAGCGTCGGCCTTCTCCTGCTCGGTCATCGTCATCACCCTAAGGGTGAGGATCTCATCGATCTCGGTAGCGTCGAAAAGGTCTCCAACGCTCTCCGGCGCGATGGTGGGGTGGTCGCCGAGGATGATGGGGGAGATGAGCACGGCGTCGGCGCCGTCGTCGTCGGCGACGAGCACCGGCCAGCACCGCTCCTGCACGCAGGACGAGGTGTCGGCAGCCCCCCAGTCCGGTCCGTCGAGCAGCGAGACGAAGCGGGTGCCCTGGGCCGTGAGCAGCAGGTGCGTGCCCACGAAGGAGTAACGGGCAGCGACATCGCGAGCAGTCCAGCCGGCTCGGTCTCCCTGCGTCCAGGCGGTGCAGTTGGCCACCTGGACGCGAAGGATGATCAGGCGCGGGTCCTGGCCCGGCCGGGTCGCCACGGTGACCGTGCCGTCCAGCGCCCAGCGGGTGCGGATCAGTCGTCCGACGAGCCGACCGTCGTCGTACAACTCCTCGACCTCCTCGCCGGCGGAAAGGCTCACTTCGAGGTTTCGCTGCTCGTCCAACCGCAAACCAAGCAGGGGGATCTCGCGGGATACCGCTTCGTGGAAGGCGATCCAGCGGGTGCCGCCTACGACCAGCTCGTCGACCGGGGTCCAGCCGTCGTCCGTGCGGCGCTCGACGACCCGGGACTGAACCTGGAGGAACCGCAGATAGACATCCAGGCTGGCTGCCGGCTGGCTCTCGAGGACCACCTCGGCGGACTGCGACGGTTCCTCCCCGACGCCCGCCGAGGCAGCTCCTTGCGGGCCCAGGATGCCGAACTGCCAGCGCACCTGGTTCTTCGACGACGACGCCCGGTAGGGGTAGAGCAGGTAGCCCTCGTAGAGAACCGCGTCGGCCACCTGGCGCGCGGCCGTCAGGGTCATGACGCCACGACCGGCGCTGGCAGCAGCTCAGCGATCGCCTGCTCCCAGGACGTCAGGCCACGTTCGGACTTGAAGCGGAGCAGCGCATCGATGCTCTCGCGCTCCAGCCGGATCCAGCCGCCGCCGGGGAAGTAGAGGTCCATCAGCTGCCGCCAAGCGCTGACCGGGAGGCGGCACTGGGCCTCGAGCGACCAGGACAGCTGCTCGACCGCGAAGCCGGTCATGCCGCGGGTGAACACCGTGCCGCTGAACAGCAGGATGAGAGGGATCTCCCCGTCGCGCAGGGCGTGCAGGTACTTGGTGGCGGCGATGTCGAAGTCGTAGGTGCAGGCGACTGGCAGGTCGAACTCCAAGGCCCCCTGGAACCCTTGCACCATGGCGGTCGCGTGGGTCCAGAGAAACGGCTTCAGGGTGGTGACGTAGCGGTCCGACGTGCCGAACAGGTCAGCCAGACCCTCCTGCTCCTGCGCGTCGTAGGGCCGGCGCTGCGGTTCGATGCGCAACTGGCAGCGCAGCGCGATCGCGTGCACGGCCTCGCCGCTGGTCTCGGTGACGCGCAGGCGGAAAAGCAGGTGGGGCGCGGCTGCATGCTCCTGCGGCTTCACGTCGATCACCTCAAAGGCGAGGGTCGTCACGACGCAACCGCCGGCCGGCTCTTGGCCCGCACGTGCGAGAAGAACTCATCGAGCCGCTTCCGCACGTCCTGCCCACCGTCAAAGCCCCGCCAGAGCATCCTCAGGTGGCCGACCAGTTCGTAGCAGACGTCGATCGGGACCAAGAAGGCTTCCGCCTTGTGGCTGGCCCGCTGGTCGCTGGCATGCACCAGCAGCGCCTCGACGTCTGGCTGCATCGTCGCCAGCCCGGGCACGGCTGCTACTACGCGTTCCCAGGCGTCCAGCGACAGCTCCGACTCGGTGGCCCCCGCCGGCCCGGGGTAGAAGGCGACGACGCGCTCGAGTGCGGAGTTGAGGAAAAGAAAGGCCGTCCCGACCGGCAGCTCAAGCTCGTCCCACACCGGTGCTGCCAGATCCGGGAAGGACAGGTAGCGATCAGGCACGGCGCGGTAGGCCAGGGCTGCGTCGCCATGGGTGAACAGCAGGTAGCAGGGACGGCAGGTGCACAGGAGCGAGCGGCTGCCCACGTTGACGACGTGCTGGTGCTCGTCGGCAACGGGGGCGCCGCACATCTCGCAGCGCTCGTACGGCGAAGGCGCTGGTCGGCTTGACCTGATGCGCGCCAAGACCGCGAGTGCACCAGCCGGAGTGGTCACGCCGGGACCGGGGTCCGGACAGCAAGCTCGACCACACCGTCACGTTCGAGCAACGGCACCGGCTCAAGATGGCGCGCGGGGTCGTCCACGTCAGCCCCGGCCCGGCGAACGTCATAGTGCGCACCGCAACCGCGACAGGTCAGTACCGCGCTGCCCGGGGAAGAGGGTGCCCGCTGGAGGCCGGCTCCCTCGAACGAGGAACCGCACCCGGCACAGGCATCGCGATAGGCGTAGACCCCGGACAGCAGCCGGCACAGCAGGACCTCCAGGCCGGCCACCGTGGTCCGGTGCAGCCCGCCGACCGTCAGCTCGTCGAGTCGAGCGGCGGCGGCCCAGGTGACCCCCCCGGCTGGCTCGGGGGTGCCCTGCTCGAGGGTGCGCAGCCGGGCGGTCAGCTGATCGACCGGGATCAGGCCTGGGGTGCCGGCTGCCTCCTCGACGTCGATGCGCACGATTTCGGGCGCAGCCGCCCGGATGGCGTCCTCGACCGCCAGCTCAAGGGTCACCGACGACGACGCACAACCATCACAGCTGCCGAGCAGCTGCAGACGCACCACGCTGTCCGCGGTGACCTCGAGCAGCCGCACATCGCCGCCATGCGAGCCGAGGTAGGGACGGACGCCCTCGAGAGCGCGCTCCACCCGCTCCTCGACGGCGTACGGGTGCAGGTCGTGCACGAGCAGCAGACTGGAGACCAACTCGTCTGCGGCGAGTGACCCGAGCAGGGCGTCG
>JANLPD010000529.1:0-1575 GCA_031367045.1 Frankiales bacterium
TCGGCTACGCCGACGTCTCGGCGCTCAACCCGCCGGTCGTCTACTGCTCGATCTCGGGCTTCGGGCACACCGGACCGTGGTCGCAGCGCCCCGCCTACGACGCGGTCGTGCAAGGCATGAGCGGGATCATGGCCATCACCGGCGAGACCGGCGGGCCGCCGGTGAAACCCGGCGTGCCGGTGAGCGATCTCTCTGCCGGCCTCTACGCGTTCGGCGGCATCACCAGCGCTCTGCTGGGGCGCGCCAGGACGGGCAGGGGCACCCACCTTGATGTGGCGATGTACGACGCGACGACGAGCCTCCTGGAGGGTGCGGCGCTGGCCTGGCTGGCCACCGGGGTGGACCCGCAGCGGATCGGCAATGCCCACTTCTCCATCGCGCCCTTCGACACGTTCGCCTGCCAGGACCGCGACATCACGGTGTGCGCGGCCAACGACGGCCTTTTCACAGCGCTGGCGACGGCGCTCGGTGCCCCGGAGCTGACGACCGACCCGCGTTTCGCCACCAACAGCCTGCGCCATGCCGCCCGGCACGCGCTGAAGGCCGGGATCGAGGCCGTCCTGCGCACAGCGCCGGCCGACCACTGGTTGGACGTCCTGGACCTGGCCGGTGTGCCCTGCGGGCCGATCGTCACGGTCGCCGAGTCGGTGGGCTCGGAGCAGACCGCGGTCCGGCGGATGGTCGTGCAGGCTGGTGGTCTGCCGGTGCCGGGAAACCCGCTGAAGCTTTCGGCGTACGCCGATCCACTGCAACGCCCCTCGGCGCCGGAGCTTGACGCGGACGGTGACGCGGTGCGGGCCGAGTTCGGGGTGCGCCCGAGCTAGGGCTGAGCTCGAGTCCTCCTGCTCGAGGCCAAGCCCGGCCGCGCTTCGACCCGTTCGAGACAGAGGAGGCCCGCCAGGCCCACCTGAACGGCCGCATCCCGGCCGCGCTGGGCCAGGTGGCCGACGATCTGCTGGCCGCACCGCCGGACGTCCGCCCGGTGGATCTGCTCGCCGCCAAGTAGTCCGGCGAGCGGTACCGCCCCAGCCTGGATGCGCCAGTGGCTTTGGTGCTGCTAGGGCCTCACCTGCTGTAGTACCCGGCGACGTCGATCAGCACGCGGCCCGTTCCGTCGGCGAGCTTCACCGCGATCTTGCCGTTCACCAGCTTGACGACGACCAGGTTGCTGATCGTCTGACCCCGGCGGAACTGCTGGGTCGCCACCTGCGCGTCCTGGGTGGCCGGGGTGACCCGCAGGTAGGACGCTGCGGTCGGGTTGAAGACCTCGACGTTGACGACCACCGCGGTGGCGTTGGCGGGAACGCCCAGCTTGCCGGTGATCTGGACCTGCACCGCTGTGGTGCCGACCTGGCCGTCGAAGGTCCGCTGGGTAGGCAGCGGCTTGAAGGTGGAATCAACACCCTCGATGTAGTAGCCGGCAACATCTACCAGCACCCGGGCGCTACCCGCCGCGAGCTTCACCTGGATCTTGCCGTTCACCAGCTGGGACACCACCAGGTTGCTGATCGCCTGGCCCCGCGCGAACTGCTGGGTGGCGACCTGCGGGTCCTGTCCCGACGGGGTGACCCGCAC
>JANLPD010000548.1:0-2250 GCA_031367045.1 Frankiales bacterium
CCCTACGGATTGGGGCTGGTGACAGTACCGTTAGCAGCACCCCTTGAAAATTGACGCGTCTACTAGTCCAGATCAATGCATGCGGATCTACTGGTGGGACGACCCGACATCCCACGTGTTCGTCGTCGGGCACGTGGGGCGCCACCTTCCGCCCATCTGAACGCCCGACAGATTTGCCTGGGATCTGTCCGAGGGTCGCGTTCTAGCCGAATTCCGGGCCGAACAGCGCGTCGGGCGGGTCCTGCACCGGCAGCGGTAGCAGCCTAGAACTATGCCCCCTTGTCCGGTGTGCAGCCCCTGAAGGGGCCGTCCTGGTCTAGGAGGATTCCCCCCTGCGGGGGCGACTGGAGCCTTCTTCGCCAGGCTCCCGGTAGCGCCGAACCTGTTCCCGGCAGCGGTTCGTCTTACGGACAGTGATCGGCAGGGCTGGCAGAATCGAGGCATGGCCGAGACCCTGAGCTTCGGCTACGACGGTGATCGTGGTCTCGGCGATCGGCTCTTGAGAGCAGTGCTGCGAAGCGCAGAAGACCGCCACGTCGTCCCTCGCGGTGGAATACCTGCCTGGTGAGCCGCTTCCTTGCGTTGGGGAGCGACTGGTGTTGGTGGACCACGACAGGCGACCGCACGGCGTCGTTGAGACGACGCGCGTGACAATCATTCCATTGCACCTCGTCGGGGACGACGTGGCGCGGGATGAAGGGGAGGGGTTCGCCGACGCGGAGGGGTGGCGGCGGGACCACGTGGCGTTCTGGAACGAAGTCACAGCCCTGGTGCGTGCCGACGCCGGCGACCCCACCTGGCAGCTCCGTGAGTCCGAACCCGTCGTCGTGCACTGGTTCCGCCTGCTGCAGTCATCATCGGCTCTCCGGCTAGTCCTGAGTCATAGCAGCCGACCCCCTTGCGGCGATCCGTGCAGGCGCCGGATGCCGGGTCGCTCAGCGAGGACGGTAGGCGCCCGAGCGGGGCCGGATGTCGAGCACGACCACCGCGTGCAAGCTGTCGTCGATCTCGTACAGCACGCGCCAGTTCCGCCCAAGCCGAGCACTGTAGATTCCAGCGAGCTCGTCGGTCAGGGCCTTACCGACCCGCTGCGGATTCTCGAGCAGAGGGCCGGTGATGAACTCAACGGCTGCTGCGGCGACCTCGTGAGGCAGTCGATCGGCGAGGGCCCGGCGAGCTGGGGCTGCGGTCCCGAGCTCGTAGGGATCGGTCACGAGCCGCGGTGGTCCTTAACGAGGGCGCGGACGGCTTCGGATCCATACACGACATCACCGGCACGGACGGACTCACGTGCCTCGGCGAGAGCGCGTAGCGTTTCTGGATCAGACTTGATCTCTTGGGTTTCGCGCAGGGCAAGGTAGGTCTCGACGGCGTGGGCGACTTCCTGTTGCACGCTGCGGTGGTCTTCCATGGCAGCGGCACGCAGGGCTGCGTCAAGCTCGGCGGGGAGCCGTAAGGTCATAGCCATACCGTTATGGTATCAGATTACACCGTATCGGTGAGAGGTTGGTCCGCATGTCGATCCCCTTGCGGACGAGGACTCTGCCCGAGGCACGCTCCTTCGCGCCACCTACCGCTGCGAGAACCCGCGAGTCCGCCTACTTGAAGTCGGCCCCGACCGGGCGCTTGACGAAGCTCGAGCAGCGCTCCACCGCGACGTCGTCGTCACGAAGCAACGTCACAGTCTGTGGCGCGACAACGTCAAGTTTCACGTTGACGAGGTGCCCCGGGCTCGGTTCCTTCCTCGAGATCGAGGTCATCGACAAGGACGGGACCCCGCCGGACGCCCAGGTTCCCGGACGACGATCCCATGCGAGAAGACCATCAACGCCCACGCGTCATATCACGGTTCCGTTGCCTGACACGGCGACCTACCGCCTGGCACGCCGCCGCTGAGGCTGCTGGATGAGTCTGAGATCTGGCGGGCTCAGTTCTGGCTGCTATTCCTTCGAGCGGCCCGGCTCGCCTTCAGCGGTAGTGAGGCGCACCTGCAGTTCGACGATCAGCGGTGCCCGGGACAGCGCGTACCGCAGACCAGGGGCCTCGTCGACGAACAGCTCTCCGACGGCCCTGTTGTGCCGTACCCGGAAGGTGTCGGCGGGGACCAGCACATCGATGGAGTGCTGGTTCGGCAAGATCGAGCCTTACAACGCCCGCAATCTGTATTTTCTGGACGTTGAGGACATGGCGCGTTTTGGACTGGTCAATATCAAGGTCAGGACTGGCTATGCCCGAACAGATGTCTCGGCG
>JANLPD010000567.1:0-6058 GCA_031367045.1 Frankiales bacterium
GTCTCCTTGGGTGTCGTCTCCTTGGTGGTCAGCTCCTCATCGAGGTCAGCCACCCGAGGTCCAGGAGTCGGCGCCGGTCGGCGGTGTCGGGTCATCAGCCGTCTCCAGCCAGCGCTCGGGCACCACGACCCGGCGCGGGCCTTGCAGGTGGCCGCGGGGCATCCGCTCGGCCCCGACCGGCAGCGGGGTCGCCGGGTCGAGGTTGTCGAGCAGAGCATCCAGCTCGCCGAGCGAGCCGGCCATGGCCAGGGCCTTGCGGCGGGCGCCGCCGACCGGGTAGCCGGTGAGGTACCAGCCGGTGTGCTTGCGGAAGTCGCGGACGCCGAAGCCCTCGTCGCCGATGGCCTCCACCAGCAGCCGCGCGTGCTGGCGCATGACCTCTACGACCTCGCCGAGCAGGGGGGGCGGCGTGATCGGCCGGCCGGCGAAGGCGTCGGCCAGGTCGCGGAACAGCCACGGCTTGCCCAGGCAGCCGCGCCCGACGACGACCCCGTCGCAGCCGGTCGCAGCCATCATGTCGAGGGCGTCCTGCGCGCCCCAGATGTCGCCGTTACCGAGCACGGGCACGTGCTGCAGGGCCGAGCCGAGCTCGCCGATCGCCGACCACTGCGCCTGACCGCTGTAGAGCTGCTCCGCGGTGCGCGCGTGCAGCGCGACCGCCGCGACGCCCTCGTCCTGCGCCACCCGGCCGGCCTCGAGAAAGGTCAGGGTCTGGTCGTCAAGGCCCATCCGCATCTTCACGGTGAGCGGCACGTCGCCGGCGGCCTTCACTGCAGCGCGAACGACGTCCCGGAACAGCGCGGTGTGGACCGGCAGCGCGGCGCCCCCGCCACGCCGGGTCACCTTGGGTGACGGGCAACCCATGTTCAGGTCGACGTGGTGGACGCCGACCTCGTGGACAACCCGGCGCACCGCCTCGGCGGCGACAGCCGGATCGACGACGTAGAGCTGGACGCTGCGCACGAGCTCGTCGGCTGCGAACGACACCATCCGACGGGTCGTCGCGTTGTCCTCGACCAGCGCGCGAGCCGACACCATCTCGCTGACATACAGGCCCGCGCCGTAGGACCGGCACAGGCGCCGGAAGGCAGCGTTGGTCACACCGGCCATCGGGGCCAGCACCACCGGCGGGTCAACCGCGAGCGGACCGACCTGCAGCGCAGGAGCGGTGAGGCCCAGGTCAGCAGTCAGCACCACAGGTCGGTCACCTCCACCCCGAGCTCGGCCAAGAGCCGGCGCAGCAGCGGCAGCGACAGGCCGATCACGTTGCCGTGGTCGCCGTCGATACCGTCGATGAAGGGCGCCGAGCGGCCGTCGAGGGTGAAGGCACCAGCCACCGTCAGCGGCTCGCCGGTCGCGACGTAGGCGGCGATCTCGGTGTCGCTCGGCGAACCGAAGCGCACCACCGTGACCCCGACGTCGCTGACGGCCCGCCCGGTGACCGTGTCGACGACGCAGTGGCCGGTCAGCAGCTCCCCGCTGCGCCCGCGCATGCGCTTCCACCGCAGCACCGCGTCCTCCGTCGAGGAAGGCTTGCCGAGAATGTCGCCGCCCTGCAGCAGCATCGAGTCGCAACCGATGACCAGCGCCCCCCTGCCGACCTCCGCCGCGACCGTACGGGCCTTCAGGACGGCGAGCTGTTCGACGAAGCTGCGTGGGTCGCCTTGCGGGACGGATGACTCGTCGACGCCACTGACGACGACCTGGGGCGCGAACCCTGCGGCACGGAGCAACGCGAGCCGCGCCGGAGAGGCGGAGGCGAGGACGAGCGGGCGGGTCGGCACGAGGATGAACGATAGGCACTCAGGCGCCCGCGGACCCCCGGCCCCGCCCGCGCAGGCGCCGCCGTCCCGGTAGGTTGCCCCGTGTGACTTCGCTTTCCCTGTCCTCCACGCCCGCCGCCTCTGTCAAGGCCGACGCCGTCGTCATCGGCGTCACCAAAGGTCCCAAGGGCCTCCAGCTGGCCCCCGGCGCCAGCAGCGTCGACGATGCGCTCGGTAACAAGCTGCTCGCCGCACTGACCGGGCTCGGCGCGACCGGCAAGGCCGAGGAGGTGACCACCTTGGCGAGCCTGGGCGCGACGCCCGCAGCTGTGCTGGTCGCTGTAGGGCTCGGCGACACCGCCCCGTCGTACGACGCTGAGGTCCTCAGACGCGCCGCAGGCGTGGCCGTACGGGCCCTGGCCGGGACGAAGAAAGTCGCCCTGGCCCTTTCCCTGGCCAACGGGACCCCTGGTACCAACGGCAGCCCGAGTGCCGGCGGCGTCCACGAGGTGCGCGCGGTCGGCGAGGGAGCCCTGCTCGGTGCTTACTCCTTCAGCCGGTTCCGCAGCACCACGGCCGCTCTTGTGCGGGCCCCCGTCGAGTCCGTCACGCTGCTCGTGCCGAACGCCAAGGACAAGGTCGCGAAGGCAGCCCTGCTCCGCGCTGTGGTCGTCGCCGAGGGGGTCGCCCTTGCCCGCGACCTGGTCAACACCCCGCCGTCGCACCTGCGGCCGACCGGGCTCGCCGAGATCGCCCGCGCGACCGCCAGAGCGGCGGGGGTCGAGGTCGAGGTCCTCGACGAGAAGGCCCTCGCCAAGGCGGGTTTCGGCGGCATCCTCGGCGTCGGCCAGGGCTCGGACTCCCCGCCCCGCCTTGTCCACCTGTCCTACAAGGGCGGCAAGGGGACGACGACCCGGGTTGCGCTCGTCGGCAAGGGCATCACCTTCGACTCGGGCGGCTTGTCGCTCAAGCCGCCGGCCGCCATGGAGGAGATGAAGATGGACATGGGCGGCGCCGCCGCCGTCCTAGCTGCCACCGTCGCCGCCGCGAAGCTCGGCCTGGCCGTCGACATCGAGGCCTGGATCCCGATGGCCGAGAACATGCCGAGCGGCACCGCGATCCGCCCGTCCGACGTGCTCACCATGCACTCCGGCAAGCGCATCGAGGTCAACAACACCGACGCGGAGGGGCGGCTGATCCTGGCGGATGCGATCTCGCGGGCCAGCCAGGACTCCCCCGACGTCTTGCTCGACGTCGCGACCCTGACCGGCGCCGCGATCGTCGCCCTCGGTGGGCGAACCGCCGGCGTGATGGCCAACGACGACGACCTGCGCGAGCACGCCGTCGAGGCCGCTGGCCGCGCCGGCGAGCTGGCCTGGGGTATGCCGCTGCCGAAAGAGCTCCGCAAGGGGCTCGACTCCGAGATCGCCGACATGGTCAACAGCGGCCCCCGCGAGGGCGGGATGCTGACGGCCGGGCTCTTCCTGCAGGAGTTCGTCGGTGAGGGCATCAAGTGGGCCCACTTCGACATCGCCGGGCCGGCCTACAACTCGGGCGAGCCCTACGGCTACACCGCGCACGGCGGCACCGGCGCAGCGGTTCGTACGTTCGTCCAGGTCCTGGAGGACTTCGCGACCCGCTAGCCCCGGGTCAGGCGCCGTCCTCCCTCTTGGCGGCAGTGTCCGCCACTTTCTGCCGCGAGGTCCACTCGCGCATGCTCGAGGGGTAACCGGTGGCGGCGACGTCGTACACCGGGATGCCCAGGCGATGGCCGAGCGCGAACGCGGCCTTGGGCGAGTCGACCCGGCGACGGGTCCACTCCCCGTCGGTGGCCACGAGCACCAGGGTCGTCTCGGTCGTGAGCGTCTTCGGCTCCACGAACCCCTCCACACCGCGCCGGGAGCCGGCGAACTCGACGAGCCGCTCGACGTCGGCGGACCCGGCCTTGCGCACGGTCCCGGGCCGGTGGCGCTTCAGGCGGTCTCTCAGTCCCATCGTGCTGCCTCCTGGTGCCCCGGCCCGAGAATTGTGGGGAGGGGCGCTCGCAACCTGTACCTGCCTGATGAAAGGATGCCTCATGACCACCGGCGATGCGGCCAACCCGCCCGCGCCGGGACCGCCTGCGAAGGAGCAGCCGCAGTGACCCAGCCCGCGCCCGTCGACCTCGTCGTCCTTGGCGGCGGAAGCGGGGGGTACGCCGCCGCGCTACGCGCCAGCGAGCTCGGTATGACCGTCGTCATGGTCGAGAAGGACAAAGTCGGCGGCACCTGCCTGCACCGTGGCTGCATCCCGACGAAGGCCCTGCTGCATTCCGCGGAGGTCGTCGACACCATCAGGGAGGCAGGCCAGTTCGGGATCACCGGTGCCTCCTTCGATGCGGTCGACATGACCGGCGTCAACGCCTACAAGGACAAGGTCGTCGAGGGACTGTTCAAGGGCCTTACCGGCCTGGTTGCGTCCCGCGGCATCGAGGTCGTGCGGGGCTCAGGCCGCTTGGTCTCCGCCACGGCCGTCGAGGTCGACGGGCGCCTCATCGAGGCCGGCCACGTCCTGCTGGCCACCGGCTCGGTGCCCCGCTCCCTGCCGGGCCTGGAGCTGGACGGCGAGCGGGTCATCACCTCCGACGATGCGCTGGACATGGACCGCGTCCCCGCCTCCGCCGTGATCCTCGGCGCTGGCGCGATCGGCTGCGAGTTCGCCTCCGTCTGGGCCTCCTTCGGCGCCGAGGTCACGATCGTCGAGGCGCTCCCCCACCTCGTACCACTTGAGGAGGAGTCCTCCTCCAAACTGCTCGAGCGGGCCTTTCGCAAGCGGGGCATCAAGCAGGAGCTCGGCGCCCGGTTCGAGCGGGTCGAGCACACGACCGGGGGCGTGACCGTCCACCTCGAGGGCGGCAAGACGGTCTCGGCCGAGCTGCTGCTCGTTGCGATCGGGCGCGGGCCGGTCTCGGCCGACCTGGGCTACGAGCAGGTCGGCGTCGAGATCGATCGAGGGTTCGTCAAGGTCGACGGCTACTGCCAGACCTCGGTCCCCTCCATCAGCGCTGTCGGCGACCTCATCCCGACCCTGCAGCTGGCCCACGTCGGCTTCGCCGAGGGGATCCTCGTGGCCGAGCGCCTGGCCGGCCTGCCCGTCACCCCGGTCGACTACGACGGCGTCCCACGCGTGACCTACTCCCACCCCGAGGTGGCGTCGGTCGGGATCACCACCAAACAGGCCACCGAGCGCGGCTTCGACGTCATCGAGGCCACCTACGACCTGGCCGGCAACGGCAAGGCCCGCATCCTCGGCACCGCCGGAGCGGTTAAGGTCATCGCCGCCAAGGACGGCCCCGTCCTGGGCATCCACATGGTCGGCGAGCGGGTCGGCGAGCTGATTGCCGAGGCACAGCTCATCACCAACTGGGAGGCGCTGCCGGCCGAAGTCGCCCAGCTGATCCACCCGCACCCGACGATGTCCGAGGCCGTCGGCGAGGCCCATCTCGCCTTGGCCGGCAAGCCCCTCCACAGCCACAGCTAGCGCCCTCCCACCAGCCTGTTCCCGAAGGAGCTGCAACACCCCATGCCCGTCTCCGTCACGATGCCCCGACTGGGCGAGAGCGTCTCCGAGGGAACCGTCACCCGCTGGCTGAAGAAGGAGGGTGAGCGGGTCGAGGCCGACGAGCCGCTGCTTGAGGTCAGCACCGACAAGGTCGACACCGAGATCCCGTCGCCGGCCTCCGGTGTCGTCGTCAGCATCAAGGTCCAGGAGGACGAGACCGTCGAAGTCGGCGTCGAGCTCGCCGTGATCGATGACGGCTCCGGCGCTGCAGCGCAGGCTCCGGTGGAGCCGCCGTCCGCCGACGCTTCCGCCCCAGCTGCCGCTCCGTCGCCGGAAGCCGCTCCGTCGCCGCCTTCGGCTGCCGCTCCGCCTCCGGCTGCCCCTCCGTCGCCGCCGACCCCGGAAGCCGTCGCGCCACCGGCCGTTCCCGTGCCCGCCGTTCCCGTGGCCGCCGCCGAAGCCCCGTCCCCCGCGCCGCTCGCCGCCCCCGACCCGGCTCCGTCCGCACCGGCTCCGGTTCCCGCCGCCGCCTCGCCTGCGGTCCCGGCTGACGTCCCGGCACCTTCGACGCTGGCTCCGGCCGCTTCTGCTCCGCCGTTCGCAGCCCCCGCGAACGGCGATGCCGCCTACGTGACTCCGCTCGTCCGCAAGCTTGCTGCCGAGTACGCCATCGACCTGGGATCGGTTCAGGGCACCGGTGTAGGCGGTCGGATCCGCAAGCAGGACGTGCTCGACGCGGCGGGACAGTCCGAAGG
>JANLPD010000602.1:0-6521 GCA_031367045.1 Frankiales bacterium
CCCACGCCATTGCGCAGGTGGTGCCGGGCAAGGTAACCAAGCTCGTCCCGTTCGGTGCGTTCGTGCGGGTCGATGAGGGCATCGAGGGCCTGGTCCACATCTCCGAGCTGGCTGAGCGGCACGTCGAGATCCCCGAGCAGGTCGTCAACGTCGGTGACGACCTGCTCGTCAAGGTCATCGACATCGACCTCGAGCGTCGCCGCATCTCGCTGTCGCTGAAGCAGGCGAACGAGCACGGCGTCCAGGCCGAGGAGCACTTCGACCCGGCGCAGTACGGGATGGCAGCGCAGTACGACGAGGCCGGTCAGTACGTCTACCCGGAGGGCTTCGACGCAGAAACCGGCGACTGGCTGCCGGGCCACGACGCCGCCAAGGAGGCGTGGGAGAAGCAGTACGCCGATGCCCAGAAGCGCTTCCAGGCCCACCAGGAGCAGATCAAGCGCATGCAGGCCGCGGACGCGGAGGCCGCCGTGCCGACCTCCTACACGTCGGTCACCGGCGCCGAAGGCGAGGACGTCGCCGAGGGTGGGGCCACCGCTGGCGAGGACAGCACCACGCCAGCCGAGGCCGCACCTGCGCCGTCGCCGTCCTCCGGCGGGACCCTCGCCAGCGACGAGGCGCTGCAGGCCCTTCGCGAGAAGCTGTCGGGCGGCGGCGCGTAGTCACCCCTTTTCACCGGCTGTAGAGCCCCGTCGCCCGCACGGGCGACGGGGCTTCTGCGCGTTCGGGTGACCGCCGGTTAGGGTCCCCGGGTGCTGAGAGTCGGACTAACCGGCGGGATCGGGGTGGGTAAGTCCGCCGCGAGCTGCCGGCTGTCCGAGCTCGGCGCGGTCGTGGTGGACGCGGACCTCGTCGCGCGCGAGGTTGTCGAACCCGGCACACCCGGGCTCGTGCAGGTTGTCCAGGAGTTCGGCGACGGCGTCCTCGCCGCCGACGGCACGCTGGACCGCGCGGCGCTGGGGGCGCTCGTCTTTCCGGACCCCGAGGCACTGCAGCGGCTGAACGCGATCGTTCACCCGCTCATCGGCCGCCGCACCACCGAGCTGCTCGCCCGGGCCGAGCTGGCCGGGGTGGCGGTGCTCGTCCATGATGTCGCGTTGCTCGTCGAAGGCGGCTTGGCCGAACTGTACGACGTCGTCGTCGTCGTCGACGCTCCGCCGGAGGTCCAGCTGGACCGGTTGCTGCGGTACAGGGGGATGAGCGAGCAGGACGCCCGCGCCCGGATGTCGCGGCAGGCCTCCCGCGAAGCCCGGCTGGCTGTTGCCGACGTCGTCCTTGACAACGACTCCACCCCCGAACGCCTGGCGCAGCAGGTCGACGCCCTCTGGGAGCGCCTCACGAGGGGCGACCTCGCTCCCGCAGCGGGGCGGTAGCGCGACAGCTGCTGCACCGGTGATGGCGTCGTCAGACGTGGCGGCGTCAGAGGTGCAGGACGCGCCGGTGCCAGCTCTCCTGCGCCCGGCCCACCCGGTGCGACAGCCGCCACTGCCAGCGGGCCCGACCGACCGGGTCGAGCAGCGGGTAGCCCAGGCCCAGCACGGCGATCTCGGCCCACGCCCGCACGGGCTCTCGTCGCCTCGGCCAAGGCAGCCCCCCGTCGCGGTGACGGACGGCCAGGCGCACCGTGCTGCGCCCGTACCTGCGGGCCTGCGCGCGCAAGCCCTTATGGTCATCGCGGAGCCGGTAGTGAACGACGGCCTCCGGCGCGAACACAGTGCGCAGCCCGCTGTTCGCCGTCCTCAGGGCCAGGTCGACGTCAGCCCCGCCCTGGTCGAAGTGCGGGTCGAAACCGCCCAGCAGGGCGAGTGCCTCGGCTCGGACAGCGAGGTTTGCGGTGACGGCGTACGGCGTACCGAGGTGGTCGCCGAGGTCGTGCGTGCCGACGTCCCGCCATCGACGCACGCGCGGCGGGTTGAGCAGCTCCAGCTCAAGACGCCCCCCCACCACGTCTGCGTCAGCGGCGGCACGCACCAGTGCCGCCAGCCAGCCTTCGGCGACCACATCATCAGCGTCGCAGAACGCCACGAGATCGCCCGCCAGAGCGCCAGCGGTGCCGAAGTTTCGGCTGCTTGCGTGGCCACCGCTCTGCGCAGTCTTGAGCTGTATGCGCTTGTCGCGTTCGGCCCAGCTCCTGGCGATCTCCGCGGTGGCATCGCGGGACTGGTCGTCCACGACCACCACGACGTGCGGGAGCGGGCAGTCCTGTGCCGACAGGGCTGCCAGCTGGGCGTCCAGCGTCGACGCGGCATCTCGGGCGGGTAGGACGACGAGGACGCGCCGAAGCGGGCGGCGCCCGGGTGTCTGCATGTTGTGATGCTGTCACTGAAGGTCACCAAGGTCTCCAACGCCCCCGGCCTGTCGGAGGGCGGACGTACCGTGGGGTAGGTGAGTCCCAAGACACTTCCTGCCCACGCCGCGTTGCCGATCGTCCCTCGGCTGGCAACCGATCTGAGGCGCACGACGCGGCGCTTCGAGGTCGTCTCGGACTTCGAGCCGGCCGGCGACCAGCCGGCCGCGATCGCCGAGCTGGAGAAGCGGCTCGTCGACGGCCGGCCCGACGTGGTTCTGCTCGGAGCAACCGGCACCGGCAAGTCCGCCACGACCGCCTGGCTGGTCGAGAAGGTGCAACGCCCGACCCTGGTCATGGCGCCCAACAAGACGCTTGCCGCCCAGCTGGCGAATGAGTTCCGCGAGCTGCTGCCCAACAACGCGGTCGAGTACTTCGTCTCCTACTACGACTACTACCAGCCCGAGGCGTACGTCCCGCAGACCGACACCTACATCGAGAAGGACTCCTCGGTCAACGAGGAGGTCGAGCGGCTGCGCCACTCAGCGACGATGTCGCTGCTCACCCGCCGCGACGTCATCGTCGTGGCGTCGGTGTCGTGCATCTACGGCCTCGGGACCCCGCAGGAGTACGTCGACCGGATGGTTCGGTTCCGCGTCGGTGACACCGTCGACCGTGACCTGCTGCTCCGCAAGCTCGTCGATGTCCAGTACACCCGCAACGACCTGGCGTTCACCCGCGGGTCGTTCCGGGTGCGCGGCGACACGATCGAGGTCTTCCCCGTCTACGAGGAGCTCGCGGTCCGCGTGGAGATGTTCGGCGATGAGGTGGAGCGGGTCATGACGCTGCACCCGCTGACCGGGGAGATCGTCGAGGAGCACGAGGAGGTCTTCGTCTTCCCGGCCACCCATTACGTTGCGGGTCCGGAGCGGATGGAGCGCGCGATCGCCGGCATCGAGCTGGAGCTGGCCGACTCGCTGGCGTCCATGGAGCGGCAGGGCAAGCTGCTCGAGGCTCAGCGACTGCGCATGCGTACGACGTACGACATCGAGATGATGCGTCAGGTCGGCTTCTGCAACGGCATCGAGAACTACTCCCGCCACATCGACGGCCGGGCGGCCGGCACCGCGCCCCACACGCTGCTCGACTACTTTCCCGAGGACTTCCTGCTCGTCCTCGACGAGTCCCACGTGACCGTGCCGCAGATCGGTGCGATGTACGAGGGCGACCGCTCGCGCAAGACGACGCTCGTCGAGCACGGCTTCCGGCTGCCTTCGGCAATGGACAACCGGCCGCTGAAGTGGGAGGAGTTCCTCGAGCGGACCGGCCAGACCGTCTACCTGTCGGCCACCCCGGGGCCCTACGAGCTGTCCCGCGTCAAGAGCGACGTCGTGGAGCAGGTCATCCGACCGACGGGCCTGGTCGACCCGGAGATCGTCGTCAAGCCAACCAAGGGGCAGATCGACGACCTGGTCCACGAGATCCGGGTCCGGGCCGAAAAGAACGAGCGGGTGCTCGTCACCACGTTGACCAAAAAGATGTCGGAGGATCTCACCGACTACCTGCTCGAGCTGGGCATCCGGGTGCGCTACCTGCACTCCGAGGTCGACACGATCCGCCGCATCGAGCTGCTCAAGGAGCTGCGGATGGGGGAGTACGACGTCCTCGTCGGCATCAACCTCCTGCGTGAGGGGCTCGACCTACCCGAAGTCTCGCTCGTCGCCATCCTGGACGCCGACAAGGAGGGCTTCCTGCGCAGCGGTACTTCGCTGATCCAGACCATCGGCCGCGCCGCCCGCAATGTGTCCGGCCAGGTGCACATGTACGCCGACACAATCACCGCGTCGATGGCCAAAGCGATCGACGAGACCACGCGCCGCCGGGCCAAGCAGGTGGCCTACAACCTGGAGAAGGGCGTCGACCCCCAGCCGCTGCGCAAGCGGATCGCCGACATTCTCGACGACATGGTCCGTGAGGGAGCAGAGGAAAAGTTCGGCAGCGGCCGCACCCAGTCCCGTGGCAAAGCCCCGGTCCCTGGCATGAGCTCGAAGTCGGCCACGATCGGCAAGCACGCGAGGGAGCTCGCCGGCATGCCCCGGGCCGAGCTGGCCCTGCTCATTCAGCAGCTCGCCGACCAAATGCACGAAGCCGCCCGCGACCTGCAGTTCGAGCTGGCCGCCCGGCTGCGCGACGAGATCAACGAGCTCAAGAAGGAGCTCCGCGGGATGGACGCCGCGGGTATCCGCTGACCCTAATCGCGCGGGCGTATCTGTCAGACGTCGGGCGGCTCTTCTTCCGTGTGATCGCCGGCAGCTAGCCGGGCGAAACGGCGGGAAGGAATTGGTCATGGGTATTGAGAAGCGGACCGAGCTTCAGCAGCAGGTCGTCCAGGCGTTGCTGGACAGCAGGGCTGTCGACCTCGAGGCCATCGGCTCGACGATCAGCAAGTACGCGGACCGGGCCGCGCGAGACGGGGACGCGCTCGTCCAGATCGTCAACCTGAAGTTTTTCTGGGCTTGCGGATGGCCTGGCCCGGAGCTCGACATCGCTGGTGGCAAGTTCAACCGCCAGATCGCTGAGTGATCAAACCGCAACCGCCAGCGCACCCGCCACGAGGAGGGGTTCGCATGCCGCACGACTCCGCAGACCGATGGGAGCGCGGCGATCTGATCCGCCGAGTCCTGCAGGCCCTGGACGTCGCCGCACGGACGGTCCGTGCTGCGACGGCGGGCGAGCTGTCGTCGCAGTTCCGGTCAGATCGGCGCGCTGACGGTTGCCCAGCTGACAGCCCAGATCTGGTGTTGCCGAAAGTCGTTGCCGAGGCTGCCATGTTGCTCCGGTGTGTCGCGCCGACAAGCGCTCTCGACGAGCGGATCCACTCCGGTGTCGACCAGGTGGCGCAGTTGCTGCTACCGCACGCGCGTGGCGCGAACCTGCTGGCAGCACTGTGTCTGGAGCCTGGACTCGCTCTCGACCACGCCCTCACCCACATCCAGCTGCGCGACCTTGGCTACCCGGACGAGCAGGCCGACCGGCTTCTCGCTGAGTGCCTTCGGGCGGCGGCTGTCGTCGGCCCCGAACGGCTGCCCCACCGCGACCTGGAACAGCGGTGGCTCAGCCGTATCTGGTCGGGCGCCGGCTCCGATGCTGCTGCCGATGCCCAGCTGTTGGCCCGCTCCTGCTTAGGCCGGCCACTGGACGCGCTGGGGTCCGCAACGCAGGACCTCTACGCCTTCACTCACGTGGTGCTCTATGCAAGTGACATGGGCCAGCAAACAACATATCTGCCGCGGCCGATCGGTGAGATCACCGCTGATGCCGACGCGGCGCTGGCCGCCGGTATCGATGCGGACAATCTCGACCTGACCGCCGAGCTGCTCTGGACCTGGCCGATGCTTGGGGCGACGTGGAGTCCAGCAGCGGCATTCAGCTTTGGCGTCCTTGCGGCTGCCCAGGACGCGCACGGATTCTTGCCGGGGCCGGGATATTCATCCGTTCGACACCGCAATCTTCCAACTGACCAGCAGGAGGATTATCTGCTCAGGACCTCCTACCACGCCACCCTCGTCATGGGCCTGCTGTGTGCTGTGGCGCTACGACCGGGCCGCGAGCCTCCGGTGGCCCTGGCTCAGCCGGATCGACCGGGCGGGGCAGCCGACAGCGTCTACCCACTGTTGCGAAACCGCCAGGCAGAACCACAGTGGCAGAAGGCGTTTCGGCAGCTGGACCTCGGTCGCCGGGAGACCCTGGCCCCCTTGGTCCTGTCCATCGCGCTTCGTAGGGCGCGCTCGTCGAATGATCTGGGTTGGGTGCGGGAGAGCCTGCAGATTGCTCTGCTCCACGGCCTGGTGGACGGACCGGCCCCGCGTCAGGCGGTTTCCTTGTTGCGCCGTGGCACGTTGCTCGGCCAGCAATCGGCTGGCGGGTCGGCACCCGGCCGGACTGCGGATGCGCGCCGCACGGTCAGCAGTACCCGAGCTTGCTGACCTGGGATGATCAGCGCCCGGTCGTACCGTCGAGCACCTCGCGTAGCAGGTCGGCGTGCCCGTTGTGTCGGGCGTACTCGGCGATCATGTGGACGTACACCAGCCGCAGCGAGTAGGTCTCCTCGTTCGCGATGAAGGTGTCGTCGAAGGCCATCGCTGCAGCAGCGGCGTCTGCCAGCCGGCACTCTTCCCGGAACCTGGCGAAGTCTTCCTGGGCGAGCTCGGGATCCACGTCATCGAAGTCGGCG
>JANLPD010000619.1:0-3003 GCA_031367045.1 Frankiales bacterium
CCGGCACGTGCGGGTGCGCCGGTGGACAGCGTGTGGGCTGCCGGTTGTCTTGGTCCTGCTGCTCGGAGCCTGCTCGGGCAGCAGTGATCCAAAAGTCCTTCCGTTACCGACCTTGAGCAGCACGGCGTTGCCAAGCCCGACCCCGCTGGTCGTGCCGAGCGCGGCTGCCGCGAACACACCACAGGGCGCTGCCGCCTTCGCCCGCTACTACTTCGAGCAGCTCAATCAGGCGTTCCTGTCGCTCGACGGGTCGGTGCTCCGCTCCTTTGCAGCACCCGGTTGCGAAACGTGTGAGAACTACGCCGGCGCTGTCGAGCGTCTGCGCGCCGCGGGTCACCGGCTGGATGGCGGTCAGTACAAGTTGATCTTCGCGGAGGCGCCAGCATTCGAGCCGGGCCTAGTGATCGTTGATCTTGCCTGGAGACGCGCAGCAGCACGCGAACTCGATGCGGCAGGCAGTGTCGTCAAGTCCGGTGCCGAGGAGGTGCGTCGCGATGGTCAGATGAGTCTGGAATGGCGTAACCGCCAATGGGCGGTCCGTGGAATCCGGATCATGGCGGCACCCAAATGAGAGGGATGCTGGGGACCGTCCTCTTCTCCGTCGTGGCAGGAGTGCCTGTCGCCGTTGCTGCGGAGGCTGCGGGCTGTGATCCAACGGTGGAAATCACGTGCGTGACTGCCGGCGGCGACGCGTTCACACCTGCCGGCGGGACGTCGACCCCAGGGGCGCCACAAGGGGCTCCTATTATTGGCCAGCCGGTCGGCCAAACGCCCAAATCTCGCTTTGAGGTTGTTGCTACGGCTGTTGCACCCGCGTGTTCGGGTAATTCTCCCGCGAGTCCTGAACTGAATTGCTCAGGAGCCTCCACGATCTGCCCGGTGGCGGCGGAGACCGCCTTTTGGGTTTGGCACCAGATACGTGACAACTCCACGGGCGTGGTTTCGATCTGGCAGCGGGTCAACAACCCGGCGTATCTCTGTCTGGGGCCCACAGACGCCCGCCTGCCTGCTGCGGTGGCGATCGATGGCCTGGTGCAGCGGGACTTTAAGACGTTGGTGGTGCTGCGGGGTAGCACCAGAGTGGAGCCGAGCCCGCAGACGCTGGTGAATCTGGCGACGACGTTCACCACTGATGCGCCGGTGAGTTACGAGATTCGTACGACGATCCTGGGTCGTGGTGTGACGATTACCGCTAAGGCTCAGCAGTACCGGTGGTTCTTTGGCGATGCTGATGCCGCAACGGGGCGGCCCTCGGTGAGTCACGTTTACGCGAAGGCTGGCGGCGTCGCGCCGTACGTGGTGATCGTGTGGGGTGGGACGTTCACGATCGCGGGCGATCCGACGGTGCGCCAGGTGCTGGGGACTGCTACTACGACGGGCCCGGGTACCCCGATCAGGGTGCGTGAGGTCCGTAGCCAGTACGAGGCGGGGTAGCGGCGTTCCCGCGGGAACGTCAGATCTTGCGCAGGACCGTCACGACCCGACCGAGGATGGTGGCGTTGGTGCCGTCGATCGGCGCGTAGGCGCCGTTGTGGGGCAGCAGCCACAGCTTGCCGCCCTTCCTCTTGTACGTCTTGACGGTCGCTTCGCCATCGATCATCGCAGCGACGATGTCGCCGTTGTCGGCCGTCTGCTGCTGGCGAACGACGACCCAGTCGCCGTCGTTGATGGCAGCCTCGATCATCGAGTCGCCGACGACCCTGAGCAGGAACAGCGTGCCGGTGCCGACGAGCTCGCGCGGGAGCGGGAAGACGTCCTCGACGGCCTGCTCGGCCAGGATCGGGCCACCGGCAGCGATGCGGCCGATGACCGGGACATACGCCGGAAGCGGGTGGGCCTGCCGGTCCTCGGCGCCGACCGACAGGCTCTCGATGCCCTGCCGGACTTGCTCGGGGGTGCGGACGTCCACGGCGCGCGGCCGCCGGTCGTCGCGGCGGAGAAAGCCCTTCTTCTGCAGCGTCACCAGCTGATGGGACACGCTGCTGGTCGACGCCAGCCCGACGGCTTCACCGATCTCGCGGATGGTGGGGGGGAACCCGCGCCTCTCCACGGACTCCCGGATGACGTCGAGCACCTTGCGCTGACGCGGCGTCAGCCCGTCTTCGTCGGACGGTCCCTCGGGCAGGTCGCGGACGTTGTCGGGCTGGCTCTTCGCCATCAGGGGCCTCCAGAAGCGTTCGTGAGCGGTGGGTCTGATCGAACGGTAGACCCGATCTGTCCTTTGATCAAACACCTGTTCGACGTGTCGTGGACAACTTTCGTGCACACAGGTGTTCGAGGAGCGGTGGATTTTGTCGGAGCAGTGAGATACAACTTCGCTCAGTCGTTCGATCGAACGCGGGTTCGACCTCGAGGAGCACAACATGACTGCCTGGACCACGAGCACCACCGCCACCACGGCAAGCCGGGCGTACGCCGGCGGCGGCGCGTCCCTCTTACCGAGAGTCGAGCGGGCTGCTCGGCCGTCCGCCGGCACCCGCCTGACGCGGCGCGGTCGAGTCGTCGTGGTCCTCGCTCTGTTGGCCCTGCTGCTCGCCGCCTTCTCTGTCGGCCAAGCCCGCTCGGACGCATCGACGACATCGACGTCAGGCGCGGCTTCGACCCCGGTCCAGAACGCGGTTCAGACCACGGTTCACCAGGGCGACACCCTCTGGTCGGTCGCGCGTCGGATCGCCCCGGATAACGACCCGCGTGAGGTCGTCGTGCAGATCCGTCGGCTCAACGAATTGACGGGCTCAACCCTGCAGGTCGGCCAGCAGCTGCTCGTCCCGTACGCCGCCTGAGGAGCGGGTGATCGACTGCGTCTACTCGGCCGCTGAGCTGGACAGTTGGCTGAACGCGTTCGTGGCTGAGCTCGGACGCAGGCTCACCGCTCGGGCAAGTGCGACAGCGGCACCTCGATGGCCACCCCGGAGGTGGTCGGCGTCAAGGGCGTTGTCCCTGCAGGACGCGCCGGCCGCCACCCCGGCTTCCGTCGCCACCGCGCTGATCAACAACTCGACG
>JANLPD010000632.1:0-5775 GCA_031367045.1 Frankiales bacterium
AGGTGGCGAGGAGCACGAGTGGGACGTACGCCGCGACGAGCACTCGCGGGTGGTCCTTGCCGGCGGTCGCGAGCACGAGCAGTGCGGCCAGCTGGACGGCGGCGACGCCGAGGTTGCCGCCGCCGGCGTTCAGACCGAGCGCCCGGCCCTTGAGCCGGTCCGGGTAGAGCGCGTTGATGTTGGCCATCGAGCTGGCGAAGTTGCCGCCGCCCACCCCTGCGACCGCCGCGACGATGAGCAGCGTCGACAGCGAAACACCGGGCTCCAGCACGACGAGCATGAGGCCGAGCGGGGCGAGCAGGAGCAGCGCGCTGACGACGGTCCAGTTGCGGCCGCCGAACGTCGCGACCGCAAAGGTGTAGGGCAGCCGCAGTACCGAGCCGACCAGGGCCGGGACCGCCGTGAGCAGGAACTTGTCCTGGGGCTTGAAGCCGTATTTCGGCCCGAGGAACAGCACCAGCACCGACCACATCGTCCAGACCGAGAAGCCGATGTGCTCGGCCAGGATCGAGAACAGCAGGTTGCGACGGGCGGTCCGTTGACCGGTCGCCGCCCAGAACGCCGGGTCCTCGGGACGCCAGTCGTCGATCCAGCGTGCGCGGGCGGCGGGGGGGACGGCGGTGGCAGTGGTTTCAAGGGTGGCTGTCATGGTGTCCTCCGGTGTCGGGTACCGACCGGACGTTAGGGACGCCGCGTTCCTGGCAGGTTGCCGGCCAGGACCCCCAGGGTCACGTCTCCCGCACGACCGACATGAGCGGTCGTGAGGACGCTGGTTCGGCCAGCCGGTAGCCGCGCTTGACGACGGTCTGGACGACGCTGCCGGCCGGGCCGAGGGCGGTCCGCAGCCGCGCGACCGTCATCTCGACCGCATGCTCGTCAGCCGGTTCGTCCTTCCACGCCGTCGTGAGCAGCTCGGCGCGCGACAGGCAACGCCCGGCGCCATCAACGAGCGCCGACAGGACGCCGATCTGCCGGCCGGTCAGCTCCACCGGCCGGCCGTCGACGAGGACGCAGTGGCCACGGAGCTCGAGCTGGTGCTCGCCGGCCCGCAGCGACCGGCTGCGCCGGGCGGGCAACTCCTCCACGACGGTCCGCACGAGAGCGCCGAGGCGGGCCCGCTCGGGCTGCACCGTCGGAACTCCGAGGCGTTCCAGCGGCGCCGCGGTGACCGGCCCGACGCAGGCGGCAAGGACACCCGAGCGCAGGGCGTCGAGCAGCCCGTCGGTGCGATCGTCCTGGCTAGCGACGGTGAGCAGGCTCGCGACGGCGGGCGCGCTGGTGAAGGTCACGCAGTCGACCTGGCCGGCGGCGACCTGCTCGACGAGGCGTCGCAGTGGCCGGACGTCCGCCGCGGGCAGCCACCGGTAGACCGGCACCTCGACGACCTCGGCGCCGGCGGCCTGCAGGGACCGGACGAAGTCGGGGAGCGGCTCGCCGTGCAGCTGGATCGCGATGCGGCGCCCGACGACGCCTTCGGCAAGGAGCCGCTCGAGCACCTCATCGGTCGATTCCGAGTCGGGCGACCAGGTCTCGGCCAGACCGGCGGCCCGGACGGCGCCCTTGGCCTTCGGCCCGCGTACCAGGAGCTCCGCCCGGGTGAAACGCTCGCGCAGTGCCTCGCCGAGCCCCCAACCGTCGGCGGCCTCCATCCAGCCGCGGAAGCCGATGCCGGTGGTCGCGACGACCACGTCGGCCGGCTGCGCGATGCAGGCCTCGGTCGAGGCGCGCAGCAGGTCGTCGTCCTGGGTCGGGATGATGCGGATCGCGGGGGCCTCGACGACGCGGGCGCCGCGCCGCTCGAGCAGCGCGCTGAGCTCTTTGCGGCGGCGCGCAGCTGTGACGGCGACGGTGTAGCCGGCCAGCGGCAGCTCGTCCACGCGCACCTCCTCCCCTTCTCCGACGGCCTACACCGTGCACGCCCCGGGTTACCCCGCTGTTTCCGACCAGTATCGAGGACCGGCGCACGGCGTGAGGCGAGCCGGATGAGGACCTCGACACGTGGCCGTGACACGGGGGACACGGCCGTGACTCCCGGTGCTGGCACGGTGTCGTCATGTCGGTCGACACGCACTGCCCATACTGCGCCTTGCAGTGCGCCATGTCGCTGACCCCGGCCGGCGAGGTCGGTGCTGGGCCGGAAGGGCTGTGCCGCAAAGGATGGACCGCGGCCGACCTGCTGGCGAGCCCGCAGCGCCTGACCGGGCCGCTCGTGCGTGATCACAAGGGCGGACCACTGCGTGAGGCGACGTGGAACGAGGCGCTCGACCGCGCTGCCGGGGGACTCCGGGCCGCGCAGGCTGTCGCCGGTCCCGACGCCGTCGCGGTGTTCGGAGGTGGTGGGCTCACCAACGAGAAGGCCTACCTGCTCGGCAAGCTGGCCAGGGTCGCGCTGCGTACCAGCCAGATCGACTACAACGGCCGCTTCTGCATGTCCTCCGCCGCCGCGGCCGCACATCGCGCCTTCGGGCTGGACCGCGGGATGCCCTTCCCGCTGTCCGACGTCGGTGCAGCCGAATGCGTCCTGCTCGTCGGGTCCAACGTCGCCGAGACGATGCCGCCCTTCGTGCAGCACCTGGCCCGGATGCGGGACGCGGGCGGCTCGCTCATCGTCATCGACCCGCGTCGCACGCCGACCGCCGAAGTGGCGACCCTGCACCTCGCCCCCCAGCCCGGCACCGACTTGGCCCTGGCGAACGGCCTGCTCTTCCTGGCCCTGGAGGAAGGGCTCGTCGACGAGGACTTCCTCGCCGCACGCACCACCGGCTGGCAAGACGTACGACGCTGCGTCGCGGCGTACTGGCCCGGCCGGGTCGAGCGGACGACAGGGGTTGGCGAGCCCGACCTGCGCCGGGCGGTGCGCCTGCTCGGGCGGGCCTCGCGCGCCCTCGTGCTCACCGCCCGCGGCGCCGAGCAGCATGCCCACGGCGTCGACACCGCAAGCTCGTGGATCAACCTCTCGCTGGCCCTGGGACTGTGCGGCCGGGAGGGCTCCGGCTGGGGCACCCTCACCGGTCAGGGCAACGGGCAGGGCGGTCGTGAGCACGGGCAGAAGGCGGACCAGCTGCCCGGCTACCGGCGGCTCGACGACCCCGCCGCGCGCGCCCATGTGGCCGGCGTCTGGGGCATCGACCCCGACGACCTGCCCGCGCCCGGTGTCTCGGCCTACGAGCTGCTCGACTCCCTCGGCGACGGCGGCGGCCCGCGCGCCTTGCTGCTGCTCGGCAGCAACCCGGTGGTCAGCGCGCCGAACGCCGGTCACGTCGCCAGCCGGCTCGCCTCGCTGGACCACCTCGTCGTTGCGGACCTCGTGCTGTCCGAGACAGCCGCGATGGCCGACGTCGTGCTGCCCACCGCGCAGTGGGCCGAGGAGGACGGGACGACGACCAACCTGGAGGGCCGAGTCCTGCTGCGCCGCAAGGCGGTGGACCCGCCGCTCGGGGTGCGCACCGACCTGCAGGTCCTCCACGAGCTGGCCGCCCGGCTGGGTCGGACCACCGGCTTCCCTACCTCTGCCCAGGAGGTGTTCGACGAGCTGCGCCGGGCGTCCGCCGGGGGGATCGCCGACTACGCCGGCATCTCCTACGCGCGGCTGTCTGCCGGTGAACAGCTGCACTGGCCGTGCCCCTCGACCGACCACGCGGGCACCCCGCGGCTGTTCCTGGACCGCTTCGCCACCGCCGATGGCCGGGCCCGGTTGGTCGCCGTCGAGCAGCCGGACGAGGCCGAGCCGGTCAGCGAGGCCTTCCCGCTGCGCCTCACCACCGGCCGGGTCGCGATGCAGTACCAGAGCGGGGCCCAGACCCGTCGCATCTCCGCCCTGCCGGGCGATGCCTTCATCGAGCTGCACCTTGATCTAGCGGGCCGGCTCGGCGTCGAGGACGGCGAACGGGTCCGCGTCTCCACCGTCCGTGGCCAGGCGTGGCTGCGCGCCAAGATCACCGACGCGATCCGCAGCGACACGGTCTTCGTCCCCTTCCACTGGGCCGGCAAGAAGCGGGCGAACAGCCTGACCGGGGACTGGCTGGACCCGATCTCGAAGATGCCGGCTTTCAAGGTCTGTGCGGCCCGGGTCGACCGGGTTTTCTCCGAGGCGGTCCGGTGAAGCGCGTCGTCGTCATCGGCAACGGCATGGCCGGCGCGCGCTTCGTCGACGAGCTGCTCAGCCGTGACCCGTCCCTGCATGTCACCGTCTTCGGCGCCGAGGCGCGGCCCGCCTACAACCGGATCCTGCTGTCGGACGTGCTCGCCGGCAAACGCCGTCGCGAGGACATCGCACTCGCGTCCCGCGCCGGTGCTGTCCGGCACCTCGGCAGCGAGGTCGTCGGGATCGACCGCGCTGCCCGCACCGTGCACGCCCACGACGGCCGGGCTGCGGCCTACGACGTCCTGGTCCTGGCGACCGGCAGCCTGCCCATCGTGCCCCCGGTGCACGGGATCGCCGGTCCGGACGGCGCCCTGCTCGACGGCGTCTTCGCGTTCCGCACGGTGGAGGACTGCGCGGCCATCGCCGCCCGCGCCCGCCGGTCCTCGCGAGCCGTCGTCGTCGGCGGCGGGCTGCTCGGCCTGGAAGCCGCGCGCGGCCTGCTGCAGCACGGGCTGCCGGTCGACGTCGTCCACGGCAACACCCACCTGATGGAGGTCCAGCTTGACCCGACAGGTGGCGCGGTGCTGCTGCGCGCAGTCGAGGCGCTCGGGGTGGGGGTCCACCTCGGGTCGTTCGCCTCGAAGGTCACCGGCAGCCGCTCGGTCACGGGGGTCGGTCTCGCCGACGGCCGGCAGGTCGCCGGCGACCTCGTCGTGCTCGCCTGCGGTGTCCGGCCGCACGTCGCACTGGCCCGGCAGGCCGGTCTGGCTGTTGGGCGCGGCGTCCTCGTCGACGACGCGCTGCGCACCGACGACCCGCACATCTTCGCGATCGGCGAGTGCGCCCAGCACCGCGGCGAGGTCTACGGGCTGGTGGCACCGGCGTGGGAGCAGGCGGCCGTGCTGGCCGACGTGCTGACCGGGGCAGCCGCGTCGTACGCCGGGAGCAGGGTCGTGACCCGGCTCAAGGCGATGGACCTCGACGTCGCCGCGATGGGTGAGACGGCACCGGAGCTGGCCGACGTCGGCGACGGCCTCGAGGTCCTGGTGTGGGCCGACCCGGCGCGACACACCTACAGCAAGCTCGTCGTCCGCGACGACGTCCTGGTGGGTGCGCTGCTGCTTGGGGACCTGGCTGCGGTAGGGGTGCTCACGCAGGCCTTCGACCGGCGGAGCCCGCTCCCGGCCGACCGTCGCTCGCTGCTGCAGCCGCGTCGCAGCGCTGCAGCACCGGCGGACCTGGCGGACGACGACACCGTTTGCACCTGCAACGCCGTCACAGCCGGAGCCCTGCGCGAGAGCGGCTGCCGGACCGTCGCTGAGGCAGCGCTCGCCACCCGCGCCACGACCGGGTGCGGCACCTGTGTCTCTGCGGTGGCTGGGCTGCTCGCCACCTGCACCCCTACCCTGCAGAGGAAGACCGCATGAGCCGGCGCACTCTCGTCGTCGTCGGCCACGGGATGGTCGGCCACCGTCTCATCGAGGCAGCCGTGGAGCGCGGCCTCGTCCAGGACTGGGACGTCGTCGTGCACGCCGAGGAGGTGGTGCCGGCCTACGACCGGGTCGCGCTGTTCACCTGGTTCGACGGCGCCGACCTGGGCCTGCCCGCCCACACCCACCCGGCTGTCGAGCTGCGGCTCGGCGACCCGGTCGTCTCGGTCGATACCGCGGGCCGCCGCGTCGTCTCGGCGT
>JANLPD010000665.1:0-3428 GCA_031367045.1 Frankiales bacterium
CTGCTTCGGCTCACTGCGGGCCGCCCCCCGGGCCACCGGGACGGTCCTGGCGGGTACCTCGGCATTAGCTGTCGACGAGGTCCTGGCCGGCCTCATGGGCGTCGATCCCGTTGCGTCACCGGTGGTTGCGCACGCGCTCGCGGAGCTAGCGGTCCCGGTCCCGCGGCTCGTGCGCGGCCCGTTGCACCCATGGCAGGGTTGGCGGCCGGCCCCGCCGGAGCTGTCTGCCGCCTGCCGTCGTGCGGCGGCAATTCTGCCGACCTTCGGCCGGCTGCTGCAGTCCTTCGCCGCCGACGTGCCGACGCCCGACGACGACCCGGTGCTGCGAGAGGGCCGGCGGTGGTTCGCTGCCCTCGCCGCGAACGTCGACGACGATCCGCTGGCGCTGGCCGGCCTGGTCGGCTTTGCCGAGTGGGTCGCCTTCTGGGGCCAGGGCGCACTTGCCTGGTCGACGGTCTTCGACAAGTCCCGGGTCCCTCGCCGCAAGGTATCGCTCGGCCTCGACCTCGGCAGCTTCACCATGGCCGACTACGACGCGGTGGCCGACTACCTCGCGCCGCTGATCGCGCTCGCCGCGGCGGCAGCGCCCCGTGCGAGCGGCCTGCGGTGGCGGCGACACGGCGGTGGCGTGCTGTTCTCTGTGGAGCGCGACCTCGACGCGCCCTACGACCAGTTCGTGGCACGGGTCGACCTCGGCCGGGCGATCCGGCTGATGAACGACTACATCGGCGGTACCGCGGTCGTGGTGGCGCGCGACGAGCAGGGCCGCGTGGTGCGTCAAGCAGAGCGAAATCTCTACCTGCCCCAGCCCAACTACCTGGCCTACAGCGGCGGGGACTGCATCGACGTCTGCAAGCTGGAGATCCTTCGGTACAGCGGGAGGGAGTCGACGATCAGCTGGCGCACCGTACGCAGCCCCAACGGCACGGCGGTCCACGACGACGGTGCTGTCACCTTCCGGGCGGTCGGCGACAACCGCACCCGGGTCAGCATCTTCGGGCTGCAGGAGTTTGTGCTGCCGCCCTTCTGGCAGGCCATGGACCTGGCCAGGTACCCAGGGCTCTACGACGCACTGACCGAGGATGCCTACCGCCGTTTCTTCAGCGCAACGCTGGACAACTTCGAGGCCTGCTACGAGGGTCGCGAGGTGCCGACCGGACACGCAGTTCTGCGCGACCCTGAGCCGCCGACGGCCCGCTGGTCACGTGCTCTGCGCCTGGCGGCTGGGCTGCTGGCGGACAGCGGTCCACCAGCGTCGATCGACCCAGAGCCAGAGGTGGATGAGGACGGCTTCCGGCGGGTCGCTGGCCGGCCGACGCCGCGGGTGGAGCTCACCAGGCCGTCACCCAGCCGCACCCGCTGGGCCTCGGTGGCCGAGGAGCTGCGCGAGGCGGTTGCGCGTGACCTGGCCCGGGACCCGCTGCCATGAAGGTCCTGGTGACCGGAGCAGGCGGGCTCATCGGCAGCGCCACGGTCGACGCCGTCCTGGCCGCCGGCCATGAACCGGTCGCCATGCTGCGTCCCCGCGGCGACGACCGGGCGCTCGGCGCGTCGCCGGCACAGCAGGTACGCGCCGACCTGGCGGACCCCGACTCGCTGCGTGCTGCCGTGGCAGGCGCGGAGGTTGTCCTGCACTGCGCAGCCGTCTTCTCCTATGAGCGCGACGCCGCCAGCTTGCACCGCGCAAACGCCGACGGCACCCGCGCCCTCATCGACGCAGCAGCCGCCGCCGGGGTCCGTCGCGTGGTGGTCACCAGCTCGTCGGTCACCTGCGGCTCCAGCGACGGACCCGAGGCGCGCGACGAGAGCGGCGAGCTGGCGGAGGGGCCCGACTACTTCCACTCCAAGCTCGCCCAGGAGCGCGCCGCCCGTGAGGCGGCCACGCGGACCGGCGTGGAGCTGGTCCTCGCCTGCCCGACCGTCGCCGTCGGTGGCCCCGACCACAAACTGGTCCCGAGCAACGCCATCCTCGTGCGCTACCTGCTCGACCCGAGCCGCACCACTTTCGCGGGAGGCGCCAACGTCGTCGGCGTGCGCGACGTAGCCGCCGGACTGGTCCTACTGGCCGAACGGGCGGAGCCGAACCGGCGCTACCTGCTCGGCGGGGAGAACTGGTCGTGGCGCCTGCTGCACACCGCAGTCTCGGAGCTGGCTGGCCTGCCGGGCCCGTTCCTTACCGCCGGCACGACCGCCGCTTACCTCGCAGCCGGGTTGGCCGAAGCCGTCGCGGCCCTGACCAGCAAGACCCCGCTCGCCACCCGCTCGGAGGCGCTCACGACCGGACGCTTCCACTGGTACGACGACCGCCGGGCCCGCGCCTTGGGCTACACCTCGCGCCCGGTCCGGCAGGCACTGGCCGAGTCGCTGGCATGGCTGTCGACCAGCGAGCACCTGCCTAGGTACGTGCGCGAGGGGCTGCGACTGGCCCCGGAGGTGGTGGCGGCCCGCCGCCTTGTACCCGTCGCCCTCCCGTAGCCGGCTGGACCTCAGCGCGCCTGAAGGGCAACGTCCACCTCCACGTGCACGTCCACCTCCATGACGACCCCGTTGCTGTCCTGCACCGCGACGACCCCGCGCCAGGTCGACCCGGCGGCGAGCAGCTTTTTGTCCAGCCGCAAGGACATCGCGACCTGCTGTTCCTCGCCCGGGCCCAGGTCAAGCGTCGGTGGGTCGAAAGCCCAGGCACCATCGACCTCTGCACCGTTGTCACCGCACAGCAGTCCCGGCCGGAAGCTCACCTGCTCCCGCGTCGTCCGGCTGTTGGCAACGGCCAGGGGGGTGCTGACCGTCGAGCCGCGCGGCCCGGACAGGGTGACCGTCAGCCGGTTCGTGGTGCTGTGACCGGCCGCGCCCACAAGGCGGCTGCCGACCTCGCTGTTGAGCTCGAGCAGCGAACCTCCGTAGGCCAGGCCGAGCCGAGCCGCCTCTCGCCACCAGCGGCCCGTCTCGGTACCGACCGACCGCAGCCAGGCAGCCGGCGCAGCGACGTCGGTTTGACCCCGGATGGCGCGGGCGCTCACCTCGCCGTAGTCGCGGGCCAGCCGCCACTGGGTCTCGACGGCGCGTCGGGTGAGCGCGGCGTACTGCTGCCAGAACTCGGTGGGTTGCATCAGCAGCACCCGCAGTCGCAGCCGACCTGGTAGGCACCGCACTTCGCGGGGAGCACGACCACCCCGATCCGGACCGCGCGGCTGCCGCAGCCGCCGAGTCGTACGTCGGCGACTAGGGTGGCGCAGCGCTCCGCCTGTCCCACCGGCAGGTCCTGCGATGGCAGGGCCTGCGCTGGTAGGGCCGGCGGCTTGCGCCCCCCCGCCGCATCCTTGGTCGCGGCCGTAGAAGCGGGGTCGCCGGCCGCCGGCGCACCTGCGATGTCGAGGACGAGCGAGACGGTGGCGCTCGCGCAGCCGGCCAGCTCGACGTCCTGGCCG
>JANLPD010000673.1:0-3011 GCA_031367045.1 Frankiales bacterium
CCGGCGACAGCAGGTGACGCTGTGAGGATCCCTGCTGTCAGGGCGACGAGGGCCGCGGCGGCGCCCAACGTGGCCAGACGATAGTCTTGCTTCACAGGAGACTTCCTTTCGGGCTGACGACCGGATCGGTCGCGGGTGGGGGACATGGGGGCGGGTGCATCAGGCCCGGCTCCTGCGGCGCGCCAGTCTGGCTGCGGCAGCCAGGACCGCAGCCGCCACCGCCACCAGCCAGACCAGGCTCGTGGACTTGCTCGCGGGCGACGACGACGTCGCACTGGACTGTCCCGTCGCAGCGGAGCCGGTACTACTTCCGGCCGACGTGCCAGCAGACCCGCAGGGTGCGCTGCTCGGCGCGGTGGAGGGGTGACCCGGGACGGCTGCCCGCGCCCCTGCCCTCTTCAACTCCTCGGCCTGGGTAGTCGCCAGCCGCTGTTGGAAGTCTGGGAGCAGCAGCTCTGCGGACTTCGCCGTACCGTCCGCGCAGGGCGCCGAGCCGCCCCGCACGACACTCCAAGCCTGCCCCTGGACCCGCAGGTCCATCGCGGCGTACAGCGGAGACGTTGGCCGTCCCGGGATGCCAAAGTACATCCGGAGCTGGATCAGGCCCTGCCAGCGCGTCGGAAAGCGCTCCAGGTAGACGTCGAGGGCGTAGTCGATATCGGTCTCCTGCGCCATCGGGTGCAGGGGGTTGCTATAGCTCGTCGGGCCCGTCAACTGCTCGCCGCTCCACGCGCCCGGCGCTATGCCCTCGCGTGGCTGGTAGAAGTGCAGCGTCGCCAGGCGCGCCTCGCCCGTGTAGCCGCTGGGAGCAGGGGCCGACGACACCGCCCTGAGGGCGAAAGGGCGGTCGTAGGTCTTGCCGGACATGACAGGCGTCAACGCCTTCGAGCACAGCGTCAGGTCACCGATCGCCGACTCGTCCCGGTAGGGAAGGGGCTCACCCGCCACGGCGCTCGGGCTGGTGGCCACACCGAAGGCCAACGTCGCGAGGACGAGCGCGAGGGACCGCCTCATGAGGACACTCCGGCGGTGGGCAACACCTCAGGCGTGCTCGGTCGAGCATGCTCGGCACCCGTCCTCCAGGCGGTGCGCCGTCGCCGGTAGCGCAGCCAGCCGAGGAGTCCGAGGACGAGGCCGACGACGACCAGGAGCAGGGTCCATGGGATCGCCCAGAAGGACGTCCGGCCGGCGGCTTCGGCGGTAGCCGGGTTGACGTCCGACTGCAACTCGAGGGCCTGGACCCGGACTTGGGCGGTGAGCCGGACCTGGGGCCAGACACCGGTCACCTCCACGCGCTGGACCGCCCCGCCGCCTGGCAGAAGCAGCGGGATGCGTTGCGCGTCGACGGCCTGGTCGCTCGCGAGACCGTCAACGGTAACCCTCGGCTGGCCCCCCAGCTTGACGTTGCCGCTGTTACGCAGGCGGTAGGTCACGACGGCCTTGCCGCGGCCCGCCGGGTTGGCGGTTCCCACGTACGAGGCGCGCAGGTCCTCGACCACGAGGGCCGGTCGCAGCAGCCCCGAGACCCGGACGTAGATCCGGGTGCCTACGCGCTGCTCGAGCTTGACGGCCACACCCTGCTTGTTGCGGCTGACCGAGGTGAGGATGGCCAGGATTCCCGCGCCGTGGTCCCCAGGGGACGCATTGTCGGGAACGCTGACCTTGATCGGCAGGACGACCCGGCCCGGTCCGGTGGCGCTGCGGCCTGGCACGTCGATACCCGTCGTCCGACCCGCGATGGTGACCCACCGACCTACGTCGCGTGCCACGTCGGCGGTGGGCTGTAGGGCGAAGCCCCCGTCCGCGGCGGTAAATGCGTCGGCGGCCTTCACATCCAGCCGAGCCGGCTTCACGGAGTAGTTCACCAACGCGACGCTGTCGACCAGGGTGGCGCCAGGGGTGACACCGAAGGAGAAGTAGCCCCTTGCGTCCTGCTTGCCGCCGGTGGCGGGCTGGACGCCGAAGGTGACCGACGCACCCGGGCCGTCGGCCCCCAGCGGGGTGGCCAGCGCTAATACGGGCAGGGCGAGCAGGGTCGAGGTGCATGCGAGGAGCAGTGCGACAACGCGAAGTCGCGGTCGCGCACGGATTGAGCTGGGCACGATGAAAGGTTGTCCTATACAAACGGCCGGCCGATGGCCAGCGGATGAACGAAAGGCCTCGTCCCGCCCCTCCCGTCGGGGGGGGCGGGACACCTACTAGGAGATGGTGAAGGTCACCGTGGAGGTGTACAGACCGGCCGGCGTCGAGGCCGGAGCCTTGAGCGTCAGAAGCCCGAACACGTTGACGGTTCCGACACTCGCCCCCGGAATGGTGGAGGCAAACTTCTTCGCGGGCGGCCCTGCGAAGCCGTCGGTACCGGTAGCAGCCGGCGCATAGACGGTGCCGGGGGTGGAGCCCACGTCGAAGAGGCTGACGGCGGGGGTCTGCAGAGCGTCGCCGGGCGTGTAGACCGCCGTGACGCCGGTCAGTGCCAGGTTCTGCGCGTTGATGGCTGCGGTGCCGGGACCGGCGAAGTTCGTCGCCGTGACATACGCCGTCCACCCGAGCTGACCGGCACGCGTGTCGGTGATGTGGATCTGCGGGTCAGCGAGCTTGGGGAAGCGGGCCGACGCCTCGAAACGCGTCCCTGTCGCGTTCAGCACCATATTGCCGAGATCGAAAGGGTTGGCGGCGTGGTACGGCGTGCTGATGGTCAGCGCGCCGACGGGAACCGTCGTCGTCACGGTCTGCGGGTCCGGCGCGGCCCCGGCAGCGGGACCGTAGTTCGCCGTGACGGGCTGTGACGTCGACCCGTTGTACCCGGCCGGGTCCGTAGGCGTGAAGGTCGCCGTGATTGTGTGCGCACCCGGGGCGAGGGTGGCGACCGTCAGGTCAGCCCCGGTCCCCGTCAGGGACGCCTGGCCGATCGGGTTGGCTCCGTCGAAGAAACGGACGACGCCTGCACCGGCGGGAAGGTTGGTGCCGGCTCCCCTCACGTTGGAGTGCAGCGCGACCGAGGAGAACGCCGG
>JANLPD010000002.1:0-2411 GCA_031367045.1 Frankiales bacterium
CACGAGTCGACCCGGGTCTCGTACCGGATGTCGATGCCCTGGTCGGCGTACTGCTGCTTGCTGCCGAGGAAGAGCCGCTCGAAGTCGGGGATCTCTTTGCCGTGCACGTAGGGGATGCCACACGGGCTGTACGCCGCGTCCTGGTACTCCGTGAAGACCACGACCTCGGCGCTCGGGTCGGTGCCCTTGGCCGCGCCGGCCGCTCCGATGCCAGCCGCACCTCCACCGATGACGACGATGCGACGAGGCACGCACAACTCCTTTGGGTCGAGACGTTGAACATCGGGTACGAGACGTTCACTATGTTGGACGTCCGGACGGAGCACCGTCAAGGGCTGACGGCAGAGTTACTGGAGTTTCTGGGCTTCGTACGTAGCCCTTGTGGGGCAGCTTGTGTCGTTCACCAGAGGGGGAGCGCGTGACCGAAGACCTGTCTCGGATCGTCTCGGACATCGGCCCGAAGGTTCGTACGCTCCGCAAACAGGCTGGTTTGTCGCTTCAGCAGTTCGCGGAACGCTCGCACGTCTCCGCGGCGGCGATCCACAAGATCGAGCAGAGCGGCATGGTGCCAACCATCACGACGCTGCTGAAGGTCGCGAGCGCTCTGGGCCGGCCCGTTGCCTACTTCGTCGAGGAAGCGGAGGCTACCTCCGACCCGACGGTGTTCACCAGGAACGGCGATCAGCGCCCCATCTACACCTCTCACGCGGGCATCGACCTCAGCGGTATCAGCGGCACCTACGGCCGGTTCTTTTTGGCCGGTGCCCGGGCGATCGTCGAGCCGGGCGCCAGCAGCGGCACCCGCCCGCTCGAGCACCCCGGCGAGGAGCTCATCTACGTCCTGGACGGCCAGCTGGAGTTCGTGGTCAACGAGCAGGTCTACCGACTCAAGCCGTGCGACTCCCTGCACTTTCGCACCGTTCAGACCCACTCCTGGCGAAACCCCGGCAAGGTCACTGCGACGGCGCTCTGGATGGCGCTGCGGCCCCAGTGAGGACCGACCGCCGGTCCACCTCGGCAAGGCCCGGTCAGACCGGCCGGCGGGTCATCGCAAGGACGTCGAGTGCCTGGTCGAGCTGCTCCACGGTGAGGGTGCCCCGGTCGACCCAGCCCTGCTCGAGCACGACCTCGCGGATGGTCTTGCGCTCCGCCAGAGACTGTTTGGCCACCTTCGCGGCGGACTCGTAGCCGAGGTAGCGGTTGAGTGGTGTGACGATGCTGGGGCTCGACTCGGCCTGCTGACGGTCATGCTCGACCTCGGCCTCGATGCCATCGATGCACCGGTCCGCCAGCAGACGAGAACCGTTGGCCAGCAGGCGGATCGACTCGAGCAGGTTACGCGCCATGAGCGGCATCATCACGTTGAGCTCGAAATTGCCCGACGCGCCGGCAAAGGCCACGGCCGCGTCGTTGCCGAAGACCTGCACACAGACCATCGCCACCGCTTCGGGCACGACGGGGTTCACCTTGCCCGGCATGATCGAGCTGCCGGGCTGCAGGTCCGGCAGGCGGATCTCGCCGAGTCCGGCTCGCGGTCCCGAGCCCATCCAGCGCAGATCGTTGACGATCTTGAGCAGGCCGATCCCGATCGTGCGCAGTTGCCCGCTGGTCTCCACGAGCGAGTCGCGCGCGCCCTGCGCCTCGAAGTGGTTGCGGGCCTCGGTGAGCGGCAGGCCGGTGGCCGTCGCCAGCTCGGCGATGACGGCCGCGGCGAAGCCGGGTGGGGTGTTGATGCCGGTGCCCACCGCCGTGCCGCCGAGCGGGAGCTCGGCCAGCCGGGGCAGCGCAGCGTGCAGCCGCTCCACGCCGTACCGCATCTGGGCGGCGTAGCCGGAGAACTCCTGGCCGAGCGTGACCGGGGTGGCGTCCATGAGATGGGTGCGGCCGGCCTTCACGACCTCGGCGAACTCGACCGCCTTGCGTTCCAAAGCCGCGGCGAGGTGCTCTAGCGCTGGGACGAGGTTGCTGACGATCGCGGTGGCCGCAGCCAGGTGGATCGCGGTGGGGAAGACGTCGTTGCTCGACTGGCTGGCGTTGACATGGTCGTTGGGATGTACGTCGCTGCCGAGCCGCTCGGTGGCGAGGGTCGCGAGGACCTCGTTGGCGTTCATGTTGCTGCTGGTACCGCTGCCGGTCTGGAAGATGTCGACGGGAAACGCGCCGGGGTGCTCGCCAGCGACGATGTCGGCTGCGGCGGCGATGATCGCGTCGGCCATCGGCTGCTCGAGCACGCCGAGCCGGGAGTTGACCGCTGCCGCTGCGCCCTTGACCCGCGCCAGGGCCGCGACCAGCGTGGGCTCCAGGCGGGCGCCGCTGATCGGAAAGTTGAGCACGGCGCGCTGCGTCTGGGCCCGCCATTTCGCTTCAGCGGGGACCCGAACGTCGCCCATGCTGTCGTGTTCGATCCGCCA
>JANLPD010000007.1:0-3528 GCA_031367045.1 Frankiales bacterium
GCCGCGGCCCCCGTCCCCTCGGCTCACGTCGCTGGCGCTGGAGCGCTGCAGGTCCCCCGACACGCTTTGCAGCTGGTTGTCGACGCGGCCGAGCAGGTAGCCGCGCAGGGCGGTGCTTGCGGTGACACCGGTCACGAGCAAGCCCAGCGCCAACAGGACCAGCATGGCGACGACCAGCTGGACTCTGAGGGGGAGGGCGCGCAGCCTCATGCCGGCTGGCGCAGGACGTAGCCAACGCCTCGCAGGGTGTGGAGCAGGCGCGGATCAGCGGTGTCGAGCTTGCGGCGCAGGTAGGAGACGTAGGACTCGACGACGTTGGCGTCTCCGCCGAAGTCGTAGTGCCACACGTGGTCGAGGATCTGCGCCTTGGACAGGACGCGACCACCGTTCTGCATGAAGTACCGCAGCAACTTGAACTCGGTCGGGGAAAGCGCGACCAGCTCGCCCGCCTTCCAGACCTCGTGGGTGTCGTCGTCCATCTCCAGGTCGGCGAACAGCAGCCGCGACGCGTTGGCACCCGCACCCGCACGTCGCAGGACGGCGCGGATGCGGGCGATGACCTCCTCCAGGCTGAACGGCTTGGTGACGTAGTCGTCGCCGCCCAAGGTGAGCCCGGTGACCTTGTCCTCGGTGCTGTCCCGTGCGGTGAGGAAGACGACCGGCGACCGGACGCCGTCCTGGCGCAGCCGGCGCACGACCTCGAAGCCGTCCATCTCGGGCATCATGACGTCCAGGACCATCAGGTCCGGCCGGAAGGCCTTGGCCGTGGCGACCGCCTCGCGCCCGTCGGAGGCCGTGGCGACCTCGAACCCGGCGAACCGCAACGAGGCGGAGAGCAGCTCCAAGATGTTGGGCTCGTCGTCGACGACGAGCAACTTCGCCTCGTGGGTGGCGCTGTCGGGCACTCGGACCTCCGTTGGGTGCGCCCAGTGTGACGGGGCTCCCTGTGAGGTCGCTGTGAGGGACCTGGCAATACCGAAGACCCATCAGCTCAGGCGAAGGGTCAACCGGCGCACGTCGTACGCCGCTCCGTCCTTGGTTGCCACGACAGCGCCCTGCGCGCCGGTCTTCACATCGGCGACGGTAGACGTCGTCTTGCCTACGTGGATCTTGCTGTCGGTGGTCAGGACGTAGGTGCGGGAGAAGCCGTCGGTGCTGCGCAGGGTGATGCTGGTCGGGCTCACGGCGGTGACCTGCCCGCGCTGAACCGCGACGTCGACCGTCTTGCCGTCCTTGCCCCCGACGACCAGCTCGCCGTGCAGGGCGCGCCCGACGAGGCCGCCCACGCGCGCTCTGTGGCGGGGCGAGGGAGCCGAGGGGTCCACCGCAGGCTCGGTCTGGACGGCGCTGTCCGCAGCCGCGTTGACGATGTCCATCGTGGGGGCGCTCGCTGAGGCGGTGGATCCACCACCAGTGAGGGCGATCGCGGTGACCGAGGCGGTCGCGAGGGCGGTGGTGAGGACGGCGGTCAAGGTCTTGGTGCTCATGGTTCCTCCTGGTTGGGTGCCAGCAGCAGACTGCTGCGCTGCCAGGGGCACGTGCGGGCTGTGTCAGGTCTGCGTAAGGCGCACCGTGAAGGCGGCGCCACCCTCTGGTGCGTGACCGGCGCTGACGCTGCCGCCGAGCCGCTGGACCAGGCGGGCGACGAGGGCCAGTCCAAGGCCGGTGCCGACCTGCCGCACGCCCTTGTAGAGGTCGTGCAGGGCGCCCCGGTCGAAGGCGACGGCAAGGTCCTCGTCGGTCAGCCCCGGCCCGCCGTCGCGGACCTGCAGGACAGCCTGCTCGGTGACCGACAGGACGAGCGGCCGACCGGATGGTGTGACGCGCAGGGCGTTCTCGGCCAGCCCGTCCACGACCTGGCGCAGCCGCACCGCGTCGGTCCGGACGACCACGGGCCGAGCGGGTAGCTCGAGGCGCAGCTCGACGCCGACCACGGCGCAGCGGTGCCCCCAGACGTCGCCCGCATCCGTCAGCAGCGAGCGCAGGTCCACCTCGGTGAGGTCAAGCCGGAAGTCATCGGCGTCCAGCCGGGCGAGGTCGAGCAGGTCGTCCACCAACCGCTGCAGGCGGGCGGACTCGGCCTGCAGGACGACGCCGGCCCGGACCGCCTCGGGCCCGGTGGCAACACCGTCGGCAAGGGCCTCTGCGAAGCCGCGTACAGCGGTGAGGGGGGTGCGCAGCTCGTGGCTCACCGACATGAGGAAATCGCGCTGACGTCCTTCGCTGGTGGCGAGCGCGCCGGCGAGGGCGTTCAGCGACCTGGCCAGGTCGGCGACTTCTGCCGACCCGTCAACGGGCAGTCGCACGTCGCGGTCGCCGGCCGCGAGGCGGCGGGCCGCATCGGCGGCGCGAGTGAGGGGACGGGCCAGCCGCCCGGCGAGCAGCACCCCGACGACCGCGGCCGCGGACAGGCCGACGAGCAGGGCCAGGAGCAGGCGTCGCAGGACCGTCCGGTTGGGTGCCTGCGCGTCACGGGCACGCTGCAGGAGTACGACGCCGCCGTCGCTGCCGACCGGCTCCACCTCGACGAAGATCCGCTGCCCGCGGGTGCGCCGGATGATCGACTCGGCCTGTCCGGCGGCGGTCGTCGCCGTGTCCCGGTCGTCGAGCGGCAAGGTGGCGCCCGCGACCCGGTCCAGGACACGACCGTCGCCCAGCACCCGGATCACAGTGGTCCCGCTGCCGGCCAGCAGCCGGCCGACCGGCCGGCGGGGGCCGGCAGCCCCGCTGGTGGTTGGTCGGGACACGAGCTCGGCCACCAGCTGGGCCTGCCGGTGGAGTGTCGCGCGGGCGGTTGCGTCGTACGCCCCGCTGGTCAGGCGTAGTGCGAGCAGGCCGGACACCAGCACGGCGAACGCCGCGACGCCGCAGGTGGCGAGCGCGAGCTGGCGGGCGAGCGGCGGCCTCACGAGCGCCACTCTGCGGCGTAGCCGACGCCGCGGACCGTCCGGAGCAGGTCGGCAGCCGGGCCGAGCTTGGCCCGGAGCTGGGCGACGTGGACGTCGACGGTCCGGGTGCCTGCTGCGGCGGCGTAGCCCCACACCGCGGACAGCAGGGCCTCGCGGGTGAAGACCTGGCCCGGACGGCGCACCAGGTGGGCGAGCAGGTCGAACTCCAGCGTCGTCAGGTCCAGCTCCAGGCCGTTGGCGGACGCCCGGCGGCGCACCTCATCGACGGTCAAGGGGCCCAGGGACAGCGTCCGCTCGACCGCGACGGCGCCGCGCCGCAGCACCGCCTTGACCCGGGCGACGAGCTCGCGCGGGCTGAACGGCTTGGTGATGTAGTCGTCCGCGCCGAGCTCCAGGCCGAGCACGCGGTCCACCTCGTCGTCGCGGGCCGTCACGAACAGCACCGGGACCTGGTCGCCGTCGCTTCGCAGTGCCCGCAGCACCTCCGTCCCGTCCATTGTGGGCAGGCCGACATCGAGCAGGACAGCGACCGGCCTGAGCCGCCGAGCCGCGGCCAGTCCGGTCCGGCCGTCGCTCTCAACGTGCACGCCGAACCCCTCGCGGGACAGGTAGAGCCGAG
>JANLPD010000036.1:0-10826 GCA_031367045.1 Frankiales bacterium
CTGCTCGTCATCGGCTACGGGATCGGCATGGCCCTCACGCTGACCGCAGCCGGTCTCCTGCTGCTACGGGGGCAGGCTCTTGCTGCGCGGCGCGGCTGGAACGGGCGCCGGGCGATGCGCGTGTCGCGGCTGCTGCCGGTCCTCACCGCCGGCGTCGTCGTGCTCGTCGGCGCCGTGCTGGTCACGCGCGGGGTCGCGTCCGGCCTGTTGTTCTGACCCAGCGCGCTGGGACCAGTGGGACCGGGGCGCGCAGCCCAACTAGGCGCTCGAGGGCGTCCCCGGCCCGCCGTCGATCCTTGCCGTCCACGTCACCCGTTGCCGCGGATGGCTGCGAAGGGCGGGATCACAGCGGCTATTACCAACGCCGCGACCCTGACGGGGATGGGTGCCGGGACGAAGAAGCCGAACAGCACAAGGGCCAGGCAGGGGACCATCAACGCGAAGTACCGGCGCTTGCGCCCCCGTAGGGCCTGCCCACCGGGCTGCGTCTCGCTCATGACGACGGCGTACCCACCCTGCTGCCCGCTCAGGCCAACGGACACAGAAGCCAGCGACCCGTCGCGGCCCGACGCGATGCGGCGCTACTCAGCCGAGGGCGCGCAGGAACCGGGCGGCAGCCGGCGCTGCCACGTCGGCGCCGAACCCGGCGCGGTCCACTTCGACGGCGAACGCGACCGTGCCCCGGTAGGCGACGAACCAGGAGTCGGTCAGCTTCGGGTCGGCGTTGCTCGCCGCTGTCTCGGCCGTCCCTGTCTTGCCGAACGTCCCCGGCGGCAGCCCAGCCTTCGCGGCCGTGCCGCCGGGACCGGGCACTGCCGCCATGAACGACCGCAGGGTCCCGGCGACGCCCGGTGGTAGGGGGTGCGTCACGGTGGCGCTGCCCACGACAACCGGGCGCCGCCAGGTGCCGTCGGCGACCGCGGCCGCGACGCTGGCCATCTGCAGCGGGCTCGCGAGCACGAGGTCCTGACCGATGGACTGACCCGCGGCCTGCGCCCGGTCACGCGGGGTCGGGTAGCTGCCACCGAACGAGGCGATGGGCAGTACGCCGGCAGCCTGCTGCTCGGCCGTCGCCGGGTCGGCGTCCGAGGCGAACCCGAACAGGGCGGCGGTAGAGACCAGAGTCGCCAGCGGCACCTTGGCCTGCAACCGGACGAACCAGGTGTTGCAGCTCTGCGCGAACGCCTGCTGCCAGCCGATCGGGCCGGGAGCCTCGTTCTCGGCGTTCTTGAACGAGCGCCCGTTGACCGTCGTGGTCGCCGAGCAGTCCAGCGTGGTGGCTGGCGGCACCCCGGCGATCAGCGCCGCCGCCGAGGTGACGATCTTGAACGTCGAACCGGGTGGTCCCTTGCCGGCCAGCGCCCGCCCGAAGCCGCCGGACGGATGGTTGACCGCGGCCAGCACCCGACCGGTCGTGGTGTCGATCGCGACGAGCGCACCGGCCTGTGCAACCCCGGCCAGCGCCGCCTCGCCCGCCTGCTGCGTGCGCAGGTCGAGCGTGGTCCGCAGATCAGCGCCGTCGGTCTTGTTGGTGGACAGGACCGCAGCAGCCGGCCGGCCGGCCGGGTCCAGCACCGTGAGCGAGCCGCCGGCCCGGCCGGCCAGCGTGCTGTTCAGCGCCCGTTCCAGTCCGCTCACACCGACGTCGTCCCCCGCTATCGCGCCGGCCGGCAGCTCTGGCCCGGCCTTCGCGGTGGCCACCCGACCACGCAGGTTGCCTGACAGGTCGGCGTCGACGGTCAACGACTCACCACCCGCGGTCAGCAGCCGCCCCCGCGCCGGCCGGTCCCGCACGTAGGCGAACCGGCCGCCGGCGACCAGCGCCGGATGCACCACGGCCGGGGTGAACGCCACCCGCCAACCGGCCCCGACCCTGGTCAGCGGCACCCAACCGGTCCACGCCGCCGTACCCAGACCGGCGACCTGCACGGTCGCCCGGTAGGCGGCGCCCGGCCGCCGGGTCGAGCTGACAGGTCCGGCCAGCACGTACGCCGTCCCGGTCGTATGCAGCTGCGCACGGGTCGCCGACAGCAGCTGCTGAGCCGCCACGGCCCCCGCGGGATCCACGGCGCGCGCAGAACCGGCCGCGTCACCGGCCGACCAGGCCTGCAGGAAGGCCGTCACGACGCGGGTTGCTTCGGCGTGCAACCGCGCCGCCTCACGGTCCCCTCGGACCTTCAAACCGATCCCGGCGAGCACGACGACCCCGACGAGCCCGACGGCCACCACCGGCCACCACCGCCGCGGACGACGGCTAAGTCCGCCGTACCCGACGCCGCGCGCCGTCCCGAGCCCGGACAAACGCCCCGTCACCATCCGCGCACGCTAAGCCCGACGGCAGCTCCCCTCGCACCGGGGCTGGTGAAAGGACCCAACCCGCTGTGACCCGCTCAGCTGGCCCGGCCAGCCAACCAGCCGCACGAGGGCCTAGCGTCGAGCTGTCCCGTCCGCTACCCGCGCGTCCCGGAGCCCCCACCATGGACTACAACGAGGCGGTCGACCCCTTTTTCGCCCCGCGCCCGGACGGCACGCCGCTGCCGCAGGCCGTCCTGGAGGGCAGCAGCGCCCGCCGCCTGCGCGACGCCTGCGAGCCGGTAGCCATGCACGCCGTCTGGAGCCGCCGAACCATCGAGCGCCTCGCCGACCTCGGACTCGACGTCTTGACGGCGTACGTCGGAGGTCGGGCCGCGAGCCTCGGTGCGCCCGTGAGCCCCGTCGTCGTGTCGGCGTTCGCCTGGTTCGAGCCCGGTCTCGTGACGGCCCTGTACGAGGCGGCGAGGGCCGCCGTACCGCCCGATATTCTGCTCGCAGCGCGCGATGAGGCGACGACTGAAAGCTTGCGTGCCGTGCTCGGCGACGACGACCCGACCGAGGTCGCCGACCTGCTCGCCGACGCGGCCGAGCGCGCCGACGGCACCGGCCGGCCGCTGTTCAGCGGTCTGCGCGGCCGCGGTCGCCCGGCCGACCCGGTGCAACGCCTGTGGTGGGCCTGTGATCTGTTGCGTGAGCACCGAGGTGACAGCCACATCGCCGCAGCCGTGGCAGCAGGGCTCGGGCCGGTCGAGATGAACGTCCTGACCGAGCTCTGGATCGGGATGCCGCTGCTGACCTACACCGCCACCCGGGGCTGGTCTTCGGACGCGATGGGGGCCGCCGTTGCTGCTCTGCAGGCCAACGGGTGGCTGCGAGAAGGGCAGCTCACGGAGGCAGGGCGGGCCATCCGCAACGAGGTCGAGGCCCGCACCGACGCGCAGGAGCAGGTCATCGTTGATGCCATCGGCGACCGGCTCGACGAGGTGTGCAATCGGCTGAACGACTGGGGCACCCGCTGCGTGGCGGCCGGCTCGTTCCCGGCAGACGTGCTGAAACGCGCGGCTGGCTGAGCAGCGGCGCTGGTTCCGCATCGATCTTGACGGAAACTGTCCCTGCTTGGGCGGTCGCCAAGCCCCACGTACCTTCCTCAACTGAGTAGTCGTACTCGGGACTTGCCGCCCCGGTCCGGCGAAGATCAAGAGATGACCACGTCGCCCCTCACCTCCCTGGCCCATCCCGGGCCTCCTGCGCGGCCGGCCGGCAGTGCCCTCACCGTTCGGGTGATGGCAGCGGGCGCGCTGCTCCTCGCACTGGCTGTGTTCGGCTTCCTGCTGAGTTTTCTGTCCGGCGCGGGCGGTCAGGTGGGCGGGTGGGCGTGGGCGACCTTGCTGTTTGCGCCAGCAGCCCTGCTCGCTCCCCTGCCGATTCGCCGGGTCCTGCCCTATCGACGGGTGGCAACCGGACTGCTCGGGTTGGCGTTGCTCGCCGGGCTTGGCCAGTCTGCATCCGCGATCTTGTCGGAGGGCCGGTTGCGACAGGTCGCTGGACAGGTCGGGCTCCCGGAGCAAAGTTGGCAGCGGGTCGGGCAAGCAACGTCCGGAAACAACCTCTGCTTTGACACCTGTACGACGTGGAGGGTCGCCTACACAGTTCCGTCAGCGGACGCGCAGAGCACCCTCGAGGGCCTCGCCAACCGGTTCGCCGCCCACGGCTGCGAGCCTGGACGACCGTACCCAAACGGCACCTACACCGAGGTCGGGGGCTACCGGACAGACCCGGGTACACCGACCGTCCGCGAGCAGTTCCGCTGCAGCAGAGCGTTGGCCACGGTCACCGTCGCCCAGTCCCCAGGGCACCACGAAGCCCAGTTCGAATGGACCTCGCGGCACTGACGCCTCGCGGTAGCTGCCTGCAAGCCGGGGGGCAGCCCAAGCAAGATCGCCACATCCTTGAGGCCGGGCTGCCTGGGGGGATGTGGCGATCAAGCCCCGGACGCTGGTCGGTCCGCTACGCATAGTGGCGCCGATGCACGCGAGACATCCGCGGCGGAGCACATCTGCACGAAAGGCGCGCTCAGCAAAGGGCCCCAGTCGATACCAAGGATCTCACTCACGTGCATTTGCGCCAAGGTGTTCCCGCAGGAGCAACACCTCGCCTCGAGGTCGTACTTGCGGGAGGGCCACTTGCAAGCCGGCTCCTTCCCCGGCCAGGTCGAGGAGGACAGGTTCAATCTGCTCGCCGCCGAGCCCGAGCAGGACAGCCGTCGGCAACGCAACCGGTGCCGCACGGACAGCCCCCCTCTAGGCAGTCCCGCAAACGGAAAGCGGCTCGACCGTGAAAGGACATCCCGACGAACGAGGCGCCGATGCGGTCCACGGTCAACACGACGCGCGTCGGTCGCGGGTTCTGTCGGCCCGCCGCCCTACGGTCGCAACATGGCTCTCGCGCCCCACCCCGTTGCCGTCCAGGCGACCTTTGACGAGTTGGCGACCCCGCTGCGCGAGACAACCTTCGTGGTCGTGGACCTGGAGACCACCGGCGGCTCCCACCTGGCTTGCCAGATCACCGAGATCGGCGCGGTCAAGGTCCGCGGCGGCGAAGTGCTCGGCGAGTTCCAGACGCTGGTCAACCCGCACAGCGCGATCCCGCCGTTCATTGCCGTCCTGACCGGCATCACCGACTCGATGGTCGCCGGCGCTCCTGGCATCGAAAGCGCCCTGCCGGCTTTCCTGGACTTCGCCCGCGGGACGGTCCTGGTAGCCCACAACGCGCCGTTCGACCTCGGCTTCCTGCGCGCCGCCTGCGACCGGACCGGCACGCAGTGGCCCGGCAACGACAGCCTCGACACCGCACGGCTGGCCCGTCGGGTCCTGACGCGTGACGAGGCGCCGGATTGCAAACTGTCCAGCCTAGCCAGACTTTTCCGGGCCGACGTCACCCCCAATCACCGGGCGCTCGCTGACGCGCAGGCGACCGTCGACGTGCTGCACGGCCTCATCGCGCGGCTCGGCAACCTCGGCGTCCACAGCCTCGGGGAGCTGCGCACCTTCTCCGCGCAGGTGACGCCGCAGCAGCGCCGCAAGCGCCACCTCGCCGACGCGCTGCCCACCGAGCCCGGCGTCTACTTGTTCCGCGACGGGCAGGGCCGGGTGCTCTACATCGGCAAGAGCACCAATTTGCGCAGCCGCGTGCGGCAGTACTTCACCGCGAGTGAGATGCGCACCCGCATGGCCGAGATGGTCGGCATCGCTGAGCGGGTCGACCCGGTGGTGTGCTCCACCCCGCTCGAGGCAGAGGTTCGCGAGCTGCGCCTGATCGCCGAGCACCGCCCTCGCTACAACCGGCGCTCGAAGTTTCCGGACAAGGCCAGCTGGCTCAAGCTGACCGCTGAGGCGTTCCCGCGATTGTCCCTGGTCCGCAAGGTCCTCGACGACGGTGCGACCTACCTCGGCCCGTTCGGCACCGCCCGCTCCGCCGAGCTGGCCAAGGCCGCGGTGCACGAGGCGATTCCCCTACGCCAGTGCACTTCCCGGCTGTCGGTCAGGCGGCTGTCCCCCGCTTGCGTGCTCGCGGACATGCAGCGGTGCGGTGCGCCGTGCCAGGGGCAGGAGACGCCGCAGGACTACGCCGCCCACGCAGCAGCGTTCCGCGCGCTCGTCGCCGGCAGCCCGTGCGACGTCGTGGCCATCCTGACGGCGCGGATCGAGCGGCTGGCCGGTGCCGAGCGGTTCGAGGACGCCGCCGCACAGCGCGACCGGCTCAGCACCCTGGTGCGCGCGGTCGCACGCCTGCAGCGGTTGAGCGCCCTGACGTCCGTGCCGCAGCTCGTCGCCGCCCACCCGACCAGCGACCTGGGCTGGGAGCTGGCCGTCGTACGACGTGGTCGGCTCGTGGCTGCTGGGACCGTGCCTCGCGGTGCTGCGCCGGGGCCGTTCGTCGACGCGCTGATCGCGACCGCCGAGACGGTGCTGCCGACTGCTGGTCCGCTGCCGGCCGCCACCGCCGAGGAGGTCTCGCTCGTGCTCCGGTGGCTGGAGCAGCGGGGGACCCGGCTGGTGCGCCTCGAGGGCGAGTGGGCCTCCCCCGCCCACGGGTCGGGAGCCCACCGTGGCTGGCTGGACGTCGCCGAGCAGGGCCGGGCGACGCTGCGGCCGTTCGAGGACCGACGCGGCCTACGACCGCTGGCTCGACCCGCCAGGGCCAGCGCCTAGCTCTGCCCGGCGGTCGATCCGCGCACCACGATGCCGTCGAGCAGCAACGCTGTCGCGGCAGCGACCTGGTCGACGGCCCGCGCAAACACCTCCGCGTTGTGCGGCGCGGGAGCCCTCATGCCGGCGAGCTTGCGGACGTACTGCAAGGCGGCCGCCCGGACGTCTGCCTCGGTGACCTGGTCGGCGTACGGCGGTCGCAGGGTCTTGATGCTCCGGCACATGCCCTTGACCGTAACGAGAGCGGCAACCGCTCAGCCGGCGACGACCTTGAACGGGTCGTGATCGGCGATGAGCCTTTCCATCCGAGCCTCATCGACGCGGACGCGGACGGTCGAGGCCTCCTGCTGGTCGCGGACACACTTCGCGAGGGTGAAGCTGGAGGTGATCGCGTAGAGCGCGCCGACGCTGAGGAAGGCACGCACCCAGCGGTCGACCGGCAGGTAGGCGATGCCGACGCCGAGGGCGACCATCGAAAGGCCGAACGAGATCGCGGCCTGCGCGTAGAAGGCGGTGGTAGTGCGGGACGGGAGTACGGGGTTCGTCATGCGCACCATCACAGCGACGCCGCGGGCCGCACGCCTGAGCAGTTCTACCCAGGCGGTGAGCAGCGCACCGATCCGCTTCAGCCCGGATAGGCTCCGGCGCATGATCACTGCGATCGTCATGGTCAGCGCGGCTGTCGACCGGATCCCGGAGGTCGCCCAGGCGATCGCGGACCTCGAGGGCGTCACCGAGGTCTACTCCGTCGCTGGCGACGTGGACCTCGTCGCAATGGTGCGGGTGCGCCGGCACGAGGACCTCAACGAGACCATCGCCGGTCGGCTTAACAAGGTCGACGGCGTGCAGGCGACGACGACCCTGATTGCTTTCCAGGCGTACAGCAAGCACGACCTGGAGGCCACCTTCTCGCTCGGCATCGAACCCTGACCCCGAATCGGGCTCACCCCTATCTGCCGCCTCCGGGGGCTGGCTGAGAGGGCGCGGCGCCAATGCACGCGAGTGAGATCTTTTGCGGGCGGCCCTGCCGACGCTGGGCGCTCCTTGGGTGCAAGTACGCCCCGCAAGGCACCGCTCGCGTGCATCTGCGTCGCGGCTACCTCTGCACGCCTCCGCCTCCGCCTCCGCCGCCGCCGCCGCCGCCTCCGGCGCCCCGCCCGCCACACCGGCTGGGGTCAGGCCGGCTCCGGGGCGGCTGCCGGGCCGAGGCGCCGCAGGCCCCACAGCGAGCTGGCCAGCGTGAGAGCGCCGGCGACCGGCACTACGGCGAGCGCCGCCGTGACGGAGACGTGCTCGACCAGCCAACCGGCGGTAGCGGTGCCCACCGCCAGTCCGCCGAAGATCATGCTGCCGTTCCAGGCGAAGGCTTCGGTCGTGGTTCCGCTCGGCGCCGCCGCCCCGAGGAGCACGGAGTTGGACGCGCTGAAGGGCGCGATGGTGGTGCCGAACAGGAACAGCACGACACCCATGGCCACGGGACCGGTAGCCAGCAGGGGTAAGAGGGTGCCTGCCGACAGCGCGGCCACCAGTCGCGGCAGCTGCTCGGAGTGAGGCCGCTGCACGGCCAGCCCGCCGTAGAGCAGGCCCCCTGCCACGGAGCCGGCCGACCAGACGGCGAGCAGCACCCCCGCGGATGCGGTCGACCGCCCGTGGGCCTGCGCGAAGGCCGGCATCGAGGCCTCGATCGCGCCGAAGGCCGTCCCGATCCAGAACACCGTCAGCAGCAAGGCGCGGACGGCTGGCGACACGAGGGGTCCGGCGAGGGAGCCGACCCGGTCAGGGTGCGGCAGCACCCGACGGGCAGCCGCGGACAGTGCCAGCGAGCAACCTCCGACCAGGACCAGCGCGGCACTGACCAGAACCGCCGCTGACGGGCCCGCTCCGGCCACCAGGAACGCGGTCAGCGCCGGTCCGATGACGAAGCAGAGCTCGATCGCGACCGCCTCCATCGAGTAGGCCGTGGCCAGCTCGGCGTCCACCAGCCACGACGCCCACAGGGCGCGCATCACCGATCCCAGCGGCGGGACGCTCAGCCCGGCGGCGATCACCGGCAGCGCCAGCACGGCCGTGGGTGCGTGCCGCCCGGCCAGCACGACGAGCAGGACAAGCGCGACGGGGTGAAGCACGGAGCACTGCAGCAGGACCCGGACCGGGCCGCGTCGGTCCGCGGTACGGGCCCGGCCAGGGGCACCCGCGGCGAAGGCCAGCGCGTAGAGCCCGGCGATCAGGCCGGCCGCGGCGTAGGAGCCGCTGCTCGCGCGCACGAGCAGCAACGTCGACAGCCCGGTCATGCCGAGCGAGAGCCGCCCGAGCAGGCTGGCGCCGAAGGCCGCGCCCGCGTGTGGGGCGCGCAGCACGGACCGGTACTGGTCGAGCAACGCCATGCCCCGCACGCTAGCCGCGGCGTACGACGAGGACCGGCGGTGCCACTTCCCGGGTGGCGGCGACGTTTTCGAGCCGCCGACCTGTCCCTGCCACCCAGGAAGTGCCCGTCGGACTCGCTCGGTCAGGGGCGCAGGGAGCGGCTGACGGCGACCCAGCGGTCGAGGGCAGCGGCCGCCGCGCCGGAGTCCAGCGCCGCTGTTGCCTGGGCCAGCCCAGCCGTGAGGCGGGTGAGCAGCGGGGCGTCGGCAGCGTCGTACGCCGCGAGGGCGGCCGCGGCGTTCAGCTGGACCGCGTCGCGGACCGGCCCTGTCCGGCCGGCGAACAGCGCCCTGGCGACGCCGGCGTTGAAGCCGGCATCCGCGCCGCGTAGGTCCGCAAGGGTCGCAGCGGGCAAGCCGAGCTCGGCAGGGTTGACCCGCTCCCGGCAGACGGTCCCCCCGGCAACGACCCAGACCGTCGAGGGGCCGGTCGTCGTGAGCTCGTCGAGGCCGTCGTCGCCGCGGAACACCAAGGCGTCGACGCCGCGGCCGGCGAGCACCCCGGCCATAACGGGGGCGAGCCGTGCGTCGGAGACACCGACGGCCTGGGCCGCGGGCTGGGCCGGGTTGGTCAGCGGGCCCAGGATGTTGAAGACCGTCGGGACGCCGATCTCGCGGCGCGGCACCGCCGCGTGGCGCATGCCGGGGTGGAAGACGGGCGCAAAACAGAACGCGATGCCTGCCTGCTCCACGCAGGGGTTGACGGCCGCCGGCGGCAGGTCCACCACGACGCCGAGCTCTTCGAGCAGGTCGGCCGAGCCGCAGGCCGAGGACGCCGCCCGGTTGCCGTGCTTGACCACGGGGACGCCGGCGCCGGCCACCACGAGGGCGGCCATCGTGGAGATGTTGACGGTGTGCGAGCGGTCGCCACCCGTGCCGCAGGTGTCGACCGAACGGACCGGCACCGACACCCGGGCGGCCTTGTCCAGCATCACCTCGACGAGGCCGGCGACCTCCTCCGGCGTCTCGCCCTTGGCCCGCAGGGCGACCACGAAGGCGGCGATCTGGGCGGGCGTGGCCTCGCCGGTCATGACCTCGCTCATGGCCCAGGCGGTGTCGGCCCTCGTCAGGGACTCCCCGCGCAGCAGCGAGCTGAGCAGGGCCGGCCAGGTCACCGGTTAGCTCGCAGCGTGCCGGCGCACCGGCAGCCGGGCCTCGCGCGCACGCAACTGCTCGCTGACCGTGCTCGCCATCTGTGGCGCGTCGATGGGATACCACAGGACGGCGTCGGCGAGTGACCAGGTGGCGAGCCAGGTGTCGTCCCTGCGCGCAACCAGGACCAGGGTCCGCGGGCAGTCCGCCAGCTCGTCCTTCAGCTGCTTGGCGAGCCCGAGCCCGCCGGTCGGCCACGCCTCGCCGTCCAGGATCGCCAGGTCGATGCCGCCGGCGTCAACGGCCTCGATGAGCTTGGGTCCGGTCGCGACCTCGACGAACTCCACCCGACCGAGGTCGCGCGCCGGCCGGCGGCCGATCGCGAGCCGGACGGCGTCGCGGACCTGCGGATTGTCGCTGTAGACGAGAACCGTGTGGCTGCGGCCCGCCGGCTGATCGGCCGGCCGGCCGGAGGGGTGGCCAGGGGTGCTCGGGGAGCCGCTCATGCAGGCGATCCTAGCGGCGCCGGGAGATCACCGAGGGAGCGGGCCGGGGCCCCTCCATGGCACGTCGAGAGTGTGGGCGTAGCAGTTCGGTCCCGCGTTGTAGCCCGACAGCCGCGCCCCGCACACCGTGCAGGCGGCCGACCCGGTACGCAGTCTGACGAGGGGCTTCGAAGTGGTGCCAGCCAAGCGGGTGCCAGAGGCCACGGGCGTCTCCAAGGTCGGGCGACCCGCGTGCCGGGTCACGGGTTGAGCGGGTCACAGGAACACGGGCCCAGGGTCACGGG
>JANLPD010000042.1:0-4037 GCA_031367045.1 Frankiales bacterium
ACGTCCAGGCCGGCCTGGGCCAGCGCGAATGCGGTAGAGCTCCCACCGGGTCCCGCGCCGACGACGATGACATCGGCGTCTTGCTGCAGCGTGGTCACGGCGCTCCCTGGACATGCGCGCTTGTGAAAACTTTCCCGAGCGGCGTTTCGATTGTAGGGCCAGCCGACACGCCTGGCACGCCCGGCGCCAGCTAGGGGGTCACCGAGGGCTGGCGTCCGCCTCATACGGCTCGCCCCGACTCTTCCAGGCGTGGACACGACGTCCGCCCGCGCCGTGACGTGCATGTCCGGGCAACGCAACCGTGACCCTTGCCGGCTAGGGCCGGACCCCGTGGTGGAGGGCGACGATCCCGCCGGTGAGGTTGCGCCAGCGGACGGCCGGCCAGCCGGCCTCCTGAAGGATCGACGCCAGGGCCGCCTGGTCCGGCCAGGCCCGGATCGACTCGGCCAGATAGACGTAGGCAGCCGGGTCGCTGCTCACCCTGGTGGCGACGGCGGGCAGCAGCTTCATGAGGTACTCGACGTAGACGGTCCGCAGCGGCGCCCACGTCGGGTGGCTGAACTCGCAGACGACGAGCCGCCCGCCGGGCCGCGTCACGCGACGCAGCTCACACAGGGCCTGGACCGGATCGGCGGTGTTGCGCAGGCCGAACGAGATGCTCACGGCGTCGAAGGACGCATCTGTGAACGGCAGCGCGAGCCCGTCACCGGCCACCAGCTCGACGCCCGGGTGGGCCGCGAGCTTGCCGACGCGGAGCATGCCGAGGCTGAAGTCGCAGCCGACTACGTGGGCGCCCGACGCGGCGAGGGCGGCGCTGCTCGTCGCGGTACCGGCCGCCATGTCGAGCACCCGCTCCCCCGGTTGCAGGCCCAGCGCGGCCCGGACGGCGGTCCGCCAGCCGCGGTCCTGCCCGAACGACAGCACCGCGTTGGTGAGGTCGTAACGGGCGGCCACCTCGTCGAACATGGCGGCGACCTGGGCCGGGTCCTTGGCGAGCGTCGCGCGGGTCACCTCGCCAGTGTCCCAGCCGGCCCGGCCCGACGGGTCAGCGGCGGTGGACGAGGCGGCCGGCCAGCACGGTGGCGGTGCAGCGGCCCGCGCCGTGCTCGACCAGGGCGAGGAACGGGTCGATGTCCAGCGGTACGTCGAAGACCGCCAGGTCCGCGCGGGCGCCGGGCCGCAGGACGCCGGCCTCGACCCCGACCGCCGCCGCACCATCGACGGTGAGCGACCGGACGAGGCGCTCCTCGACCCCGTCGGACAGGCCTTGCCGACGGCACAGGTCGCGGGTCGCCCGCGCCTCGGCGAGCAGGTCCAGGTCGGGGCAGCTGGCGAGCGAGTCGGTGCCGAGCGCGACGAGGTTGCCTTCGGACAGGTAGGCCGCAACCGGCGCCGCCCCGACCTGGAGGACCGCGTTCGACCTGGTGCACAGGGCGACGGCGGTCTGCCGCTCCCGGAGTAGCGCCCGGTCGCCCTCGTCGACATGGACGCCGTGGGCCACGTGCACGTCCGGCCCCAGGCCACCGAGGTCGTCGCAGTGCTGCACCGCCGTCCGTCCCGACCCGGTGCCGATCAGCTCCAGCGACAGCCCGAAGGCGGTCATCGCGGCGGCGATCCGGCCGGTGCCGGCGAGGACGAACTCGGCCTCCTCGGCCGACTCGGCGAGGTGCGGGTGCAGCCGCAGGCCCCGCTCGCGGCCGAGCCGCACGCAGTCGCGGAAGACCTCTGAGCCCAGCGTGTAGAGGGTGTGCGGGCTGACCCCCAGCGCCCGGGGCGAGCCGGCGGCCCCGTCGAGGATCCCCTCGACGAGGGCCAGCTTGGCCGGCCAGCGGCCGTCGTCGGCGCCGGCCGCCTCGATGTAGGAGGTCCCGGCGAGCCCCGCCATCGCGGCGGCCCGGATGCCCGGCCCGCTCGTGACGATGTCGGCCACCGCTGTGGTGCCGGTCCTCAGCGCGGCGTGCACCGAGCCGCGCGCCGCCACCAACCAGTCCGCGTCGGTGAAGGGACGGCGGCGGGCGGTCAGCTGCGCGATCCAGTCGGGGAACGCCAAACCCGCCGAGGCCAGGTCCGCGAACGCCGGGCCGTACTCCAGGTGGGTGTGGGCGTTGACCAGACCCGGGACCAGCACGCCGGTGTGGTCGCGGACGGTGGCGCCGCAGGCGCGTCGTACGACCTGCTCGCGGGGACCGACCTCGACGACCTTGCCCGCATCGACGAGGACGGCGCCTCCCATCAGCGGCGGCGAGCCGTCCATGGCCAGCACGACGGAGGCTGCGTGAACCGTAGTGCTCACGGGCGGGTCAGCTGGAGGCGCCGACCGTGGGCAGGCCCAGAGCGACCGGGACGTGCTGGGCCCCCTGCGCGGTGGAGCTGAAGTGCGACACCACGAGGTCCGTGTCGTCGGGGTCAAGGGCCGGGTCCTGGTGGACCAAGAGGTGGCGGTAGCGGGTGTCGCGCTGCGCGGGGGTACGCGCGGCGGCGCGGATCAGCCGGATCAGCTCGCGGCGGTTGGCCCGGTGCTTGGCGCCGGCGGCCGAGACGACGTTCTCCTCGAGCATCACCGAACCGAGGTCGTCCGCACCGAGGTGCAGGCTCAACTGGCCGACGTCCTTTCCGACGGTCAGCCACGAGCCCTGCAGGTGGTCGATGTTGTCGAAGAACAGGCGGGCGACCGCGACGAGGCGGAGGTACTCCAGCGAGGTTGCCTTGGTCTCGCCCTTGAGGTGGTTGTTCTCCGGCTGGTAGGTCCACGGGATGAACGACCGGAAGCCGCCGGTGCGGTCCTGGACGTCGCGCACCATCCGCAGGTGCTCGATCCGCTCGGCCGCCGTCTCGCCGGTGCCCATCATCATGGTGGCGGTCGACTCGACGCCGAGCCCGTGGGCGGTCTCCATCACTTCCAGCCAGGTCTCGCCGGACTCCTTGAGCGGAGCGATGACGGTCCGCGGCCGCAGCGGCAGGATCTCGGCGCCCGCGCCGGCGAAGCTGTCCAGACCCGCGTCGCGCAGCCGGGTGATGACGTCGGCGAAGGACAGGGCGGACACCTTGCTGATGTGTACGACCTCGGAACCGCCGAAAGAGTGGACGGCCAGCTGCGGCTGCGAGCCCTTGACCGCGCGCAGCATGTCCTCGTACCACTCGATACCGAGGTCCGGGCTGTGCCCACCCTGCAGCATCACCTGGGTAGCACCGAGCAGCACCGCCTCATCGGCTCGCCGCACGATCTCGCTGATCTGGTGGGTCCAGCCCTCGGCGTGCTTGGGCGCCCGGTAGAAGGCGCAGAACTTGCAGGCGGTGAGGCAGACGTTCGTGTAGTTGATGTTGCGGTCGATGAGGTAGGTCGCGATGCCGTCAGGAAACCGGCGACGGCGCACCACGTCGGCGGCCCGGCCCAGGGAGTGGAGCGGCGCGTCGAGGTAGAGCGCGAGCGCCTCCTCCGGACAGATCCGGCCGCCGTCGGCGGCGCGGTCCAGCAGAGTCTGGAGGTGGCGGTCGGTCATGCGGCAAGGGTACGGCGGGGTCAGCCGGGGCGAGCCGGGTCAGCCGGGGCGGGCGGGGTCAGCCCGGGGGTCAGCCGGGCGCGAACCGCAGCCGGGCGCCGGCCGGCACAGCGCCCTGAACAGCAGCCCGGCGGGCGAACTCCTGCACCCCCTCGAGCTGGCGGACGCCGAGGCGGAAGTCCAGCGCCCGGAAGTAGGTGGCCAGGGTGACCGCGTCGAACGGCTCCCACCTGGCGGCGTGCTCCGCCACCTCCTCGACCCGGGCGAGCGACGCGGTCAGCGAGGAGCGGAAGGACTGCTGCACCGCAAAGACCTGCTCGGGGTGGTCGGCGGCGTAGTCGCGCCGGGCCGCCCAGACGGCGAACACCATCGGCAGGCCGGTCCAGTCGCGCCAGGCCGCGCCCAGGTCGGTGACGTACAGCCCGCGCGCCGGGGCGTCGTACGTCGCGCGCAGCGCCGGATCGCCGATCAGGACCGCGGCGTCGCAGGTGCGCAGCATGGCCCCCAGGTCAGGTGCCATGACCTCGTACGTCGGCC
>JANLPD010000143.1:0-10595 GCA_031367045.1 Frankiales bacterium
GGGCCACGCTGACCGCACTTCGCCTGCTGGCCGTCGACCGCGCCGAGGCCCAGCGGTTCAGCCTGCTCATGTCGCTCCCGATCACGGCCGGTGCGGCCGGGTTGACCTTGGCCCGTTCGGGCCGGCGGAACGACGTCGGCCCGCTGCTGGTGGGGGCCCCGGTCGCGGCCCTGGTCGCCGGACTTCTGGCCTCGCGACGCGCGTCGGTCAGGCGCCAGGCAGCCGCGGCCGTCTACCGTCTGGCCGTCGCCGCAGCCGTCGGCGTACGCCTGTGGAACGAACGCAAGGAGCTGGTGTGAACATCCTGCAGGCCGTGGTCCTGGGAGTTGTCGAGGGTGTGACGGAGTTCCTTCCGGTGTCCAGCACCGGTCACCTGCTCGTCGCCGAGCGACTGCTCAGGCTGCCGATGCACACCCAGGCCCAGAAGGACTCCATCATCGGGTTCACCGCCGTGGTCCAGGTCGGCGCCATCCTGGCCGCCGTCCTGTACTTCTTCAAAGACATCCTGGGCCTCATCGGTGCCTTCGTCGGCGGGGTGACGAGCGCGGAAAAGCGTCGCGGGCCGGAGTGGCGCTTCGCCCTCGCGGTGCTGGTCGGGGCCCTGCCGATTGCCGTCGTCGGGCTCGCGCTGCAGAGCGTCATCAAGCGCATCGACTCACAGCTGATCTCGGTCGCGATCGGGCTGATCGTCTTCTCGGCGGTCTTCGTGTATGCCGAGAGACGGGCCAAGCAGGACCGCACCGAGCGTTCGGCGACCGTCAAGGACGGTCTGCTGATCGGCCTCGCGCAGTGCATCGCCCTTGTCCCCGGCGTCTCCCGGTCCGGGGCGACCATCTCGGCTGGCCTGCTGCGGGGGCTCGACCGCGTGTCCGCCACCCGGCTGTCGTTCCTGCTCGGCATCCCGGCGCTGCTCGGGGCCGGCGTCCTGGAGCTCAAGAGCGCGACGTCCAGCGACACCGGGGCGCTGCCGACAGCGGTGGCGACCGTAGTCGCCTTCGTGGTGGCCTACGCGACGATTGCCTTCCTGCTCAAGTTCGTCACGACGCACAGCATCGTGGCCTTCGTGCCGTACCGGTTGGCCCTCGGTGGCGGCATCCTGATCGCCCTCGCGGTCACCTGACCCAGGCCTAGGAGAGCTCATGTCGGTCCAGGAGAAGGATGCGCCGGGGGATGCCTCGTTGTCGTGCCACGCGAAGAGCTCGACCTCGTGCCGGGCGCACACCCGGGTCTACCGCGACGGCGTCGTGGTGGCCGAGGGCTTCCCGGTCGAGGACGTCAGCGAGCACCTCGCCGACCCCGGCAACGTTGTCTGGCTCGACCTGGAGGACCCCGACCGCGACGACCTGGCGGTGCTCACCGAGGAGCTGGGCCTGCACCACCTGGCCGTCGAGGATGCAGTGAACGACCGGCAGCGGCCCAAGATCGACCGCTACAGCGACCACCTGTTCCTCAACACCTATGTCGTGCGCCTCGACGCCGGGTCAGGGGAGCTGACCACGGGCGAGATTGCCGCCTTCGTCATGCCGCAGGCGCTGGTCACGATCCGCAAGGACCCCACCATCTCGGTGGAACCGCTGATCGCCGCGTGGGACGGTGCCCGGCAGCAGGCCCACTCGAGTGTGGCGTTCCTGCTGCACGGCCTACTCGACGTCGTCGTGGACGGGCATTTCGCCGTGGTGCAGGACCTCGACGAGGCGATCGAGGCCCTCGAGGATGTGCTGTTCGACCCCAACCCGCGCTCGGTCGAGCTGCAGCGCCGGAGCTTTGAGCTGCGCAAGTCGCTCGTGCAGCTGCGGCGGGTCGTGCTCCCGATGCGCGAGGTCGTCAACACCCTGCTGCGCCGCGACGTGGAGATCGTCGACGAAGCCATGCAGCCCTACTTCCAGGACGTCTACGACCACGTGCTGCGGGCCAGCGAGTGGACCGAGAGCCTGCGCGACCTGGTCTCCACCATCATGGAGACAAACCTCATGGTGCAGGGAAACCGCCTCAACGAGGTGATGCGCCGGCTCACTGCCTACGCCGCGCTCCTGGGCATCACCACCGCGATCACCGGGTTCTTCGGACAAAATGTCCCCTACCCCGGGTTTGCCCAGCGCAGCGGCCTGATCGCCTCAGTGATCCTGCTGGGGGGCTCGTTGCTGGCGGTGTGGGCGGCGTTCCGCAAGCGCGGCTGGCTCTGAGCGCAACGCTTGAAGGCAAGGATCGCTGGCCACCAGGCCTTGCGGTCCTTGCCGTCGCGTTGTTGCAGGTGCTGCTGTCCGACCGGCTTGTCCCGGGTCCGGTGTGGCTGCTCCCGACGCTGGAGCTGCTGCTTGCAGTGGGGCTGGTGGTGGCGGCCGGCCAGCGGGTGGACCTGGAGGAGCGCACGCTGCGGGCTGTCTCCCTGGGGCTGCTCACGGTGGTCGCCGCGATCAACACCGCCAGCCTCGTGCTCCTGGTCAACCGGCTTCTCTCGCACGGGACGGCGGACGGCCGGCAGCTGCTGGCCGGCGCGGCAGCTGTCTGGCTCACCAACGTGGTGGTCTTCGGGCTGGCCTACTGGGAGCTCGATCGGGGCGGCCCGCTGGCCCGCGGCAGCACCCCCCGCTACCGGGACCTGCAGTTCCCCCAGGACGCCGACCCGGCCCTGGCGCCCGCACACTGGCGGCCGTTCTTCGTCGACTACCTGTTCGTTGCGCTGACCGCCGCGACGGCGTTCAGCCCCACCGACGTGATGCCGCTGACCCACCGCGCCAAGCTGCTCGTCGGCGCTCAGTCGCTCATCTCCTTGCTCACCGTCGGCCTCGTTGCCGCGCGGGCGGTCAACGTCCTGCAGTGAGGCGGCGCTCGGCACCGCTGCCACGTAAACTCTTTGTCGTGACTGGGCCGCCCGCATGACCACCGTCGTCCTCGTGCGCCACGGCTTGACCAAGATGACCGGCCCCGTCCTCGCCGGGTGGACACCCGGGCTGCACCTCGACGAGCGCGGCGAGAAGCAGGCTGCGGCGGTCGCCGAGCGGCTACGGGACGTGCCCTTCGCGGCGATCGTCTCCAGCCCGCTGGACCGCTGCCTCGACACCGCCGCTGCCATCGCCGGGGGGCGCGACCTGCAGGTGCAGGAAGATGCGCGGCTGGGGGAGTGCCGCTACGGCGACTGGACCGGCAAACCGCTCAAAGAGCTCGCGAAGGACCCCCTGTGGAAGGTGGTGCAGAACCACCCGTCGGCCGTGGTGTTTCCCGGACCGGAGGGCGAGCCGCTGCGGGAGACCCAGAACCGCGCTGTCGCGGCCGTCCGGGACTGGAACGCCCGGCTCGGCCCTGACGCGACCTGGCTGGCCTGCTCCCACGGAGACGTGATCAAGTCGATCGTGGCCGATGCAATGGGCCTGCACCTGGACCAGTTCCAGCGCATCATGGCTGACCCGTGCTCGCTCACGGTCATCCGCTATACCGAGATGCGGCCTTTTGTCATGCGCACCAACGACACCGGGGGAGGGGTCACCGACCTGCTCCCGCCGAAGAAGAAGAGCCGCCGCCGCTCCAGCGACGCCTTCGTCGGCGGCGGCACCGGCGCGGGCGCATAGGGTCGAGCTGTGGCCCGCCAGGTGTACCTCTTCGACCCTCCGGAGCGCTTCGTCGCCGGCACTGTCGGCCAGCCCGGCGACCGGACGTTCTACCTGCAGGCAACCGGCGGTGGCCGCACTGTTGCGGTGGCGCTCGAGAAGGTGCAGGTGGCGGTGCTGGCCGAGCGGCTCGAGGAGCTGCTGGAGGAGGTGCGGCGCCGTGCGGCGACCGATCTCCCGGTCCCGCTGGCGGTGGACGACACGGCCCCGCTGGACGCTCCCGTCGACGAGGAGTTCCGCGTCGGGGCGATGGGCCTGGCCTGGGACGCCGAGGACGAGCGGGTCATCGTGGAGGCCCTCGCCCAGGCCGACGCCCAGCCGGGCGCCGAGGCAGAGCCGCTATCCGACGACGAGAACGGTCCCGACGCCCTGCGGGTCCGGTTGACCAGCGATGCCGCCCGCGCCTTCGTCAAACGGGCGCAGCGGGTCGTTGCAGCCGGGCGTCCGCCCTGCCCACTGTGCGCCCTCCCCCTCGACCCCGAGGGCCACATCTGCCCGCGGCAGAACGGGCACCGGCGCTGACCGGACCGGCGCGCCGCGACGAGGTCCGCCAGGATGGCTTGGTGGAGCTCGAGCTTGCGGCCGCGCTGCAGCTGCTGCGCGAGGGCGACCTGTCGATCGAGGGCCGCCTCGTCGACGCGTCCAACGCGACGCTGTACTGCACCTCGACGCTGGACGGCGTGACTGCGACGTGCGTCTACAAGCCGGTTCAGGGCGAGCGTCCGCTGTGGGACTTCCCGGACGGGACCCTGGCCGGCCGCGAGCTCGGGGCCTACCTCGTCAGCGAGGCCACCGGCTGGGAGGTCGTGCCGCCCACCGTGCTGCGCGCCGGTCCCTTCGGCGTCGGCATGTGCCAGTTGTGGGTCGACGTCGACGAGCGGGTGGACCTGGCCGAGCTGGCTCGCAGCGAGCACCCGGACCTGCGCCGTATGGCGGTTTTCGACGCCGTCGTCAATAACGCTGACCGCAAGGGCGGCCACCTCCTGCCGCGGCACGACGGCCGGGTGCAGGGCGTCGATCACGGTCTGTGCTTCTCGACCGAGGACAAGCTCCGCACCCTTCTCTGGCAGTGGCGCGGGGACCCGGTGTCCGACGAGGCCGTCGAGGTGCTGTCACGGGTCCGCTCCGAGCTGGCAGGTCCGCTCGGCGAGGCCCTGCGCCAGCACCTCACCCGGCGCGAGGTCGCCCGGACGGTGGCCCGGGTCGACCAGCTGCTGGCGAGCCGCTGCCATCCCTTCCCGTCCAAGGACTGGCCGGCCATCCCCTGGCCGCCGTTCTAGAACGCAGGTCAGCAGGCCGGCTCAGTAGGCTGCCGTCTATGCAGTCTTGGCCGACGACGGACGTCCCCACCCTTCCCCGTCCGGCCGTCGCCGGCACCCTGCGGCTCCAAGACGCCTCGACGGGCAGCTCGCTGGCCGTCACACCGCAGGGCACCGCGCGGCTCTACGTGTGCGGCATCACGCCGTACGACGCGACGCACCTCGGTCACGCCGCGACCTACCTGGCGTTCGATCTGCTCGTCCGGGTGTGGCGTGACCAGGGGCTGGCAGTCCGCTACGCGCAGAACGTGACCGACATCGATGACCCGCTGCTGGAGCGGGCGACCCGCGACGGCGTGGACTGGATGCGGCTCGCCGAGCAGCAGGTCGATCTGTTCCGGGCGGACATGACCGCCCTGCGGGTGCTGCCGCCGACCGCCTACGTCGGCGCCGTCGAGACCATCCAGGGAATTGCCGATGCGGTCGTGCGCTTGCTGGACCAGGGCGTCGCCTACCGGCTCGACGACGACGTCTACTGCTCGGTCGGGGCGTTCGCGCACTTCGGCGAGGTGGCCGGGCTCGACCGCGCCACCATGACGGCCCTGTCGGCCGAGCGCGGCGGAGACCCCGATCGGCCCGGCAAGAAGGACCCCCTCGACAGCCTCCTGTGGCTGGCCGCCCGCCCCGGCGAACCGTCGTGGGACTCACCGCTCGGGACGGGTCGACCCGGCTGGCATGTCGAGTGCGCCTGCATCGCGCTGCAGCATCTCGGCCCGACCCTGGACGTGCAGGGGGGCGGGTCCGACCTGGCCTACCCGCACCACGAGCACACCGCCGCGACGGCCTCTGCTCTGAGCGGGACGTGGCCGTTCGCCCGGGCCTATGTGCACACAGGCATGGTCGGGCTCGACGGCGCGAAGATGTCCAAGTCCAGGGGCAACCTGGTCTTTGTGTCGGCGCTGCGCAGAGCCGGCGTGGAGCCGGCCGCGATCCGGTTGGCGCTACAGGGGCAGCACTATGGCAGCGATCGCGAGTGGACGGCCGCCGCGCTCTCGGGGGCGCACGATCGGCTGGCGACCTGGCGCTCGGCTGTCGCCCGACCCACGGGCCCGGACGGCACTGCGCTGCTGGCAGCGGTCCGCACGGCGCTCCTTGACGACCTGGACGCCCCTGCCGCCGCGCTGGCGGTCGATGCCTGGTGTGCCCGCGAGGGCAACGACCCGGCGGCTCCGTCCCTCGTGCGGGACACCGTCGACGCCCTGCTCGGCATCGACCTCTCGCCGCACTGACCCAGTCGCTGCGCTGACTGTCCCTGCGCTGACTGTCCCTGCGCTGCCTCAGTCGGCGCCGGGCTCGTCGGGACGGCGCCGCAGGTATCGCTCGAACTCACGGGCAATGGCCTCACCGGATGCCTCGGGCAGGTCCGTGGCGGCCTCGCGTCGCTCGAGGGAGGCGATGTACTCCGCGATGTCGCGGTCCTCTCGAGCGAGCTCGTCGACCTGGCGCTCCCACGCGCGGGCGCGGTCGGGGAGGTCGCCGAGCGGGACGGGGATGTCCAGGACGTCCTCGATCCTGCGGAGCAGGGCCAGCGTCGCCTTGGGGCAGGGGGGCTGCGCGACGTAGAGGGGGACCGCCGCCCAGAACGACACCGCGGCAAGCCCGGCCGTCCCACAGGCATCCTGGAAGACACCCACGATGCCGGTCGGTCCCTCATAGCGACTGTGCTCCAGCCCCAGCGCCGCAGCCGCGGCCGGATCGGAGCAGGTGCCGCTCACCGGGACCGGCCGGGTGTGCGGGCTGTCCGCGAGCAGGGCGCCAAGGGCCACCGTGGTCTCGACACCGAGGTCGGACGCCAGCTTCAGCAGCTCAGCGCAAAAGCCCCGCCAACGCATGTTGGGCTCCAGGCCGCGCACCAGAACCACGTCCCGCTCGCCGTCCGGCGGCCGACAGGTGAAGACGCGGGTCGTCGGCCAGCTGATGCTGCGGGTGAGCCCGTCGACCAGCGAGACGGTCGGTCGGTTGACCTGGAAGTCGTAGTAGTCGTCGGGGTCGAGCTCGGTGAGAGCGACCGCACCCCACTGCTCGGCGAGGTGCTCGACAGCGTCGGTGGCGGCGTCACCAGCGTCGTTCCAGCCCTCGAACGCCGCGACCAGCACCGGCCGGCGCAGGGTGGGCACACCCTCGGGGGTCACGTCTTGGGGCCGCGTCCCGTGGTGTGGACGATGAGTACGTCGCAGGGCGACCGGTGGCTGATGTTGGCCGGGACCGAGCCCAGCAACCGGCCCGCGAGGCTGTTCAGGCCACGGTTGCCGACAACGACGAGGTCCGCGCGGCGGGCGTTGGCGATCTCGAGGAGCCCGTCGACCGGGTCGCCCTCGACGGCAAGGGTCTCGACCTTCACCGCCCCGACCCGACTCGCGCGGTTGGCTGCGTCGCGCAGCACATCCTCGGCAGGCGTCGCGCCGGCAACCTTGTAGGCATCGTCGCCGAGCGCGTCCTGGGCTTGTTGTGTGTCGCGCGTGGACATCGGCCGGTACGCGGTCACCAGAAGGAGCAACGCGCTTGCATCCCGGGCCACGGCCGCCGCGCGATCGACGGCACGCAGCGACGACTCCGAGCCGTCAGTGCCGCACAGCACGAGGGTGTAGGCACTGCTCACAAGTCCTCCTGGCGGATGTGATCACGTTGGGGTCGGCGCCGGGCCGAACCTACCCCGCACCGGCCCACGGGCGGCGTGCGGCTCCGCGCAGGCGGCCCCTGACCCGCCGGTAGGATCGGGTTGTGTCTGCTTCCCCCTCTTCTGCTTCCCTCTCTCCTGCTTCCACCGTCGGCCTGCTGGCCGCGTTGCGCAAGCGGGTGGTGGTTGCCGACGGGGCCATGGGCACGATGCTGCAGGCCGCGGACCTTGAGCTGGCTGACTTCCAGGGTCACGAGGGCTGCAACGAGGTCCTCAACACGACCCGACCCGATGTTGTCCGCAGGGTTCACGACGCCTACTTCGAGGTCGGCTGCGATGCCGTCCAGACCAACACCTTCGGCTCCAACTGGGCCAACCTGGCTGAGTACGGCATCACCGACCGGATCGGTGAGACGGCCCTGAACGGCACGCGTATCGCCCGCGCGGCGGCGGACGCCTGGTCGACGCCCGAGCGGCCCCGCTGGGTGCTCGGCTCGGTCGGGCCGGGCACCAAGCTCCCGACGCTCGGGCATGCGCCCTACAGCCTGCTCCGCGACGCCTACCAGGAGCAGTGCGAGGCGATGCTCGAGGGCGGCGCCGACGCGATCCTCGTCGAGACGACCCAAGACCTCCTGCAGACCAAATCGGCCCTCGTCGGCGCCCGTCGGGCCATGACGGCCGCCGGTCGTAATGTCGTCCTGATCGCCCAGGTCACCGTCGAGCTGACCGGCACCATGCTGCTTGGCTCGGAGATCGGCGCCGCACTGGCTGCCCTGGAGCCGATGGGCATCGACGTCATCGGGATGAACTGCGCCACCGGGCCGGCGGAGATGGGTGAGCACCTGCGATACCTGTCCCAGCACGCCACCGTGCCGCTGTCCGTCATGCCCAATGCGGGCCTGCCCGAGCTCGGCAAGCACGGTGCGGTCTACCCACTGCAGCCGGCCGAGCTCGCAGCGGCCCTCTCGCAGTTCGTCGACGACTACGGCGTCGGCCTCGTTGGCGGCTGCTGCGGCACGACCCCCGAGCACCTCAGGCGCGTCGTGGAGCAGGTGCGCGGTCGCGCCGTCGTACGTCGTGAACCGGTCGTGGAGGCGGCTGCGGCATCGCTCTACTCCGCTGTGCCGTTCCGGCAGGACGCTGGGGTGCTGATGGTGGGGGAGCGGACGAACACCAACGGCTCCAAGGCTTTCCGCGACGCGATGCTCGCGGGCGACTGGGAGAAGGTCGTCGACATCGGTCGCGAGGCGGTGCGCGAAGGCGCCCACATGATCGACCTGTGCGTCGACTACGTCGGCCGGGACGGCGCGATCGACATGCGGGACGCGGCAGCCCGGCTGGCCACCGCCTCGACGCTGCCGATCATGCTCGACTCGACTGAGCCCCCGGTCATCGAGGCGGGCCTTGAGTGCCTGGGCGGGCGAGCGGTCATCAACTCGGTGAACTTCGAGGACGGCGAGGGGCCCGATTCGCGCTTCGCGCGGGTCATGCCGATCGTGCGCGAGCACGGTGCGGCTGTCGTCGCGCTGTGCATCGATGAGGAGGGCCAGGCCCGCACGCCCGAGTGGAAGGTGCGGATCGCCGAGCGGCTGATCGACACCCTGACCGGGCAGTGGGGGATGCGTGAGAGCGACATCCTCATCGACACCCTCACGTTCACGCTCGGTACTGGCCAGGAGGAGTCGCGCAAGGACGGCGCGGCGACCATCGAGGCGATCCGCAGGCTGTCCGAGTCACACCCGCTGGTCGGCACGATCCTCGGGCTGTCCAACATCTCGTTCGGCCTCAAGCCAGCGGTGCGGGTGGTCCTGAACTCGGTGTTCCTGCACGAGTGCCAAAAGGCCGGTCTCACCTCGGCGATCGTGCACGCCTCCAAGATCATCCCAATGAACCGGATCCCGGACGAACAGCGCGAATGCGCGCTCGACCTCATCTACGACCGCCGCCGGCCGGCGACTGCCGACACTGCCGCCTACGACCCGCTCATCGCGCTGCTCGACATGTTCGAGGGCGTCGAGGCAGCTACCGGTGGCAAGTCGCGGGCCGAGCTGCTGATGGAGCTGCCGCTCGGTGAGCGGCTCAAGCGCCGCATCATCGATGGCGAGAAGAACGGCCTCGAGGCCGACCTCGACGAGGCGATGGCAGCCGGCCAGGCGCCCCTGGCGATCGTCAACGACACGCTGCTGGAGGGCATGAAGACAGTTGGCGAGCTGTTCGGGTCCGGCGAGATGCAGCTGCCGTTCGTGCTGCAGTCCGCCGAGGTCATGAAGACCGCCGTGGCCCATCTGGAACCCCATATGGAGAAGGTCGAGGGCCAGGCCGGCAAAGGCAAGATCGTGCTCGCCACGGTCAAGGGCGACGTCCATGACATCGGCAAGAACCTGGTCGACATCATCTTGTCCAACAACGGCTACACAGTGGTCAACCTCGGTATCAAGCAGCCCGTGACGGCGATCCTGGACGCTGCCACGGAGCACCAGGTGGACGTGATCGGGATGTCCGGACTGCTGGTCAAGTCCACCGTCGTCATGAAAGAAAACCTGCAGGAGATGAACTCCCGCGGGATAGCCGGACAGTTCCCGGTCGTACTGGGCGGCGCGGCCCTGACGCGTGCCTACGTCGAGAACGACCTGGCCGAGGTCTTCCAGGGCGACGTCCGCTATGCCCGTGACGCTTTCGAGGGCCTCCGCCTGATGGACGAGCTGATGGCCGCCAAGCGCGGCGAAGTGCCGTCGGAGGTCTCGCGCGAGCAAGCCGAGAAGGAGAAAGAGCGCCGCTCCCGCCACGCCCGGTCCAAGGCGATCGCCGAGGCCCGCAAGGCTGCCGAGCCCTCGCCGGAGCAGCTAGGCCGGTCGGAGGTGGCCGTCGACAACACCGTCCCTGCGCCGCCGTTCTGGGGGGCGCGGATCCACTAAGGCATCCCGCTGGCGGACTACGCCCCCTGGCTGGACGAGCGGGCGCTGTTCCTTGGTCAGTGGGGCCTGCGCGGCTCGCGCGGCGGTGCCGGGCCGTCCTATGAAGACCTTGTCGAAGCAGAGGGACGGCCGCGGCTGC
>JANLPD010000176.1:0-4233 GCA_031367045.1 Frankiales bacterium
GGAAGCCTCAGGGCAGGCCGCCACCGAAAGGACTGAGGCGCTGTTGCGCCGGTGAGCTTGGGCGACGCACGACTCCGTAAACATCGAGACCTAGGGCGCGGAGGGCATCGGCGAGTTTCGGACCCAGCATCTCGTCGAGAAGCAGTCGTGCGTCGCCCGAGCTCACCGGCGCAACAGCGCCTCAGTCCGCTCGGTGGCGGCCTGCCCTGAGGCTTCTATGCGGTCGGCGTGCTCAACAAGGGCGTCAACCTCCGCTGGGTAAGCACCCCAATAGTCGACCGCCGTCCGCAGTTGTCGGGGTGGTAGCCCCGAGTTCATCTCGACCAGAGCGAGTAGTTCGCTTTCCGACAGGTCCGGTTCCGCTTTGCGAGCAGACCGCACAGCGCGGATGACCTCCCAGACATCCGGCCCACCGATCAGCGTCGCCCTTCGGCCAGCCGGCCCGTCTCGGAAGATGACGCCCGGGTGCTCCTCCATCCGAAGCCCTTCGTCTACCAGCCGCGCCGCGACGGAGGCGCCCGAGAGCCCCGGACGACGAGCAACGTAGTCGGCAAGACGCGACACGACACCCGGATCAAACCGGATGGACCTCGGCGTCGTCATGACTACAATGTAGCCAAGCGTAGTTAGGGGTCAAGTCGAGAGCGTCGATCCGTTGGCGTCTAGTCGTCAGCTTGTTACTCGATACGCGTCGTAGACACCTTCGACGGCGCGCACCTGCACCAAGAGGTGGCCAAGGTGCTTGGGGTCGGCCATCTCGAAGGAGAAGCGAGAGACGGCCACCCGGTCGCGGGTGGTCGTCACGGTGGCCGACAAGATATTGACGTGGGCGTCGGACAGCATCCGCGTCACATCCGAGAGAAGCCGGGTGCGGTCCAGCGCCTCGACCTGGATGTTGACGAGGAACAGCGACCCGGCAGTGGGAGCCCACTCCACCTCGACGGTGCGCTCCGGCTCGGCGAGCAGCTGGTCGGCGTTGACGCAGTCGCGCCGGTGGACCGAGACACCTCGGCCGCGGGTGACGAAGCCGACGACCTCGTCCCCCGGCACCGGGGTGCAGCACCGGGCCAGCTTGACCCAGACGTCGGACACCCCCTTGACCACGATCCCCGGATCGGTCGAGGGCCGGGGGCGGCGCACCGGAACGGCCGTCTCGGCCAGGTCCTCGACCGCCCCCTCGGAGCCGCCGAGCTGCTGGACGACGCGCTGCACGACGGTCTGCGCCGAGACCTCGCCCGAGCCGACTGCGGCGTAGAGCGCGGAGACATCGGTCAAGCGCATTTCCTTGACGACGGACATGAGCCCCTCGCCACCGAGCAGGCGCTGCAGCGGCAAGCCGGACTTGCGCATCGTCCGGGCGATCGCCTCCTTGCCCGCCTCGATGGCGTCCTCGCGGCGCTCCTTTGCGAACCACTGGCGGATCTTGTTGCGGGCGCGCGGGCTCTTGACGAACTGCAGCCAGTCCTGCGACGGATGGGCCGTCTCGGCCTTGCTGACGAAGATCTCGACGACGTCGCCGTTGTCCAGCGTCGACTCCAGCGGCACCAGGCGGCCGTTGACGCGGGCCCCGATACAGCGGTGCCCTACCTCGGTGTGGACGGTGTAGGCGAAGTCGACCGGGGTCGCGCCGGCTGGCAGCGACAGCACGTCGCCCTTGGGAGTGAAGACGAAGACCTCGGTATCGTGCAGGTCGAAGCGAAGCGAGTCCAGGAACTCCCCCGGGTCGGCCGACTCCTTCTGCCAGTCGAGCAGCTGGCGCAGCCATGTCATGTCGTCGCCCTTGCCGGGCGCCTCGCCGCCCTCCTTGTACTTCCAGTGCGCCGCGATGCCGTACTCCGCCCGGCGGTGCATCTCCTGCGTGCGGATCTGCATCTCGACGGTCTTGCCCTCCGGCCCGATGACCGTCGTGTGCAGCGACTGGTACATGTTGAACTTGGGCATGGCGATGTAGTCCTTGAAGCGACCGGGCAGCGGGGACCAGAGCGCGTGGATGGTCCCGAGCGCCGCGTAGCAGTCGCGCACGTCGTCGACAAGGACGCGGATGCCGACCAGGTCGTAGATGTCGGTGAAGTCGCGGCCCCGCACGATCATTTTCTGGTAGATCGAGTAATAGTGCTTCGGCCGACCGGTCACCGTCGCGCGGATCTTCGCAGCCTTGAGGTCGGCCTGGATCTTCTCCACCACCTCGGCGAGCTGGGTGTCGCGGCTCGGGGCCCGATCGGCGACGAGGCGGACAATCTCGTCGTACCGCTTGGGGAAAAGGGTCGCGAATGCGAGGTCCTCGAGCTCCCACTTGATGGTGTTCATGCCGAGCCGGTGCGCAAGCGGCGCCAGGATCTCGAGCGTCTCGTTGGCGATCCGCTCCTGCTTGTCCAGGGGCACGTAGCGCAGCGTGCGCATGTTGTGCAGCCGGTCCGCGAGCTTGATGACGAGGACGCGGGGGTCGCGCGCCATGGCGACGACCATCTTGCGGATGGTCTCGGCCTTGGCCGCGTCGCCGAAGACGACCTTGTCGATCTTGGTGACGCCGTCGACGAGGTGGGCCACGTCCTCGCCGAAATCCTGGACCACCCTTTCCAGCGTGTAGCTGGTGTCCTCGACGGTGTCGTGCAGCAGTGCGGCGACGAGGGTGGTCGTGTCCATGCCAAGCTCGGCCAGGATCGTCGTCACCGCGAGCGGATGGGTGATGTAGGGATCACCACTGCGCCGCAACTGCCCCTCGTGGGCCGCCTCGGCGATCTCGTACGCCCTCTGCACCACCCGCAGATCAGCCTTGGGGTGGGCTTGGCGGATGGTCCGCATCAGCGGTTCCAGGACGGGGGGAACCCCACCGGGCTTGGTGGCGGTCAGCCGCGCGAGACGAGCCCGGACCCTTCGTCCGGACGGCGGTCCGGTATCGCTGTCCCGCTCCTGGACAAAGACTCGAGCGGGTACGACGGCGCTGGCGCGACTCGTCGCCGGTGCGCCTGGCGGGGGGCCCGGCGCGCCGACAGGACGCGATTCAGCCGCACCGGACACATCAGGTGCCCGGCTCGGCGGGGGCGCGACCGGAGTGGCGTCTGGGGCCATGTGCGGCTCCTCGGGAGGTCTTCGAGCCCCCAGTCTAGAAGCCCTGTCACGCTGCGCCGCTCAGGTGGCGAGCAGGGCGTGTACCTCAAGGGTTGGGTGGGCCCTGGCCAGCGCCGCACGACCCGCCAGAAAGCCCAGCTCGAGCAGGACGCTCAGGCCGACCGGTGTCGCCCCCGCCGCCTGAACGAGCCGGACAGCTGCAGTCGCGGTGCCGCCGGTGGCCAGCACGTCGTCGACGACCAGCACCCGCTCCCCCGGCGCGAAAGCGTCCTGGTGCACCTGCAGCACGGCCTCGCCGTACTCCAGCGCGTAGGCGGCCTCGTGCGTGGCGCCGGGGAGCTTGCCAGCCTTGCGGACCGGGACGAAGCCGGCACCGAAGTGGTAGGCGACGGGGGCGGCGAGCAGGAAGCCGCGCGCTTCGATGCCGACGACCTTGTCGACATTGCCACGACCGTAGTGGGCGACGATGGCGTCGACGGCGCCCGCGAAGGCGACGTGGTCGGCCAGCAGCGGCGAGATGTCCTTGAACACGATGCCCGGCGTCGGGAAGTCCGGGACGTCCACGATGCGCGAGCGCAGCAGGGACTCGAGATCGAGCACGGGCGTCAGCGCCGCTTCTTGCTGCCGCCGGGCCCACCGCCGCGGCCGCCCTTGCGGTTTTTGTTGTTGCGGCTGGCCGATCCGCCGACCGGCTTGTGTCCCGAGGCGCCCCGCGCAACAGCGGCGGCCGGCGCGGCATCGGCCGGCTCCTGGCCGTCTGCGGTCAGGGCAACCCCTGTTGGCAACGGCTCGCCGGCCGCACGTGCGGCGGCGCGCTGCGCGAAGCGGCTGGTCGGCACCGTGCCCGAGCGGCGCTGAAGGACGCGCTGGGTGAGTGCCTTGTTCTCCGGCTCGCGCTCTTTGAGGTCCACCAGGATGGGCGTCGCGAGGAACAGCGAGGAGTAGGCACCTGAGGCAAGACCGACGAACAGCGCGAGGGCCAAGTCTTTCAGGGTGCCGGCCCCGAGCAGGAACGCGCCGACGAACAGCAGACCCGCCACGGGCAGCAGCGCGATCAGCGACGTGTTGATCGAGCGCATGAAGGTCTGGTTGACCGCGAGCTCGGCCGCCTCGCCGTAGGTCGAGCGGGCGCTGGCGGTGAGCCCCTTGGTGTTTTCTTCGACC
>JANLPD010000182.1:0-13151 GCA_031367045.1 Frankiales bacterium
TTCGTCGTACGGCCCGAAGGACCGTCGTACGTCCGCGCCGGCATTTGGCACTGACTTTCGGCACGCTGTTGAGTTCTCAAGAAACGGGCGCTCACCGATCCGGGCCTCTCGGCCGTTCTCGGGGCAACTCCCCAAACCTACGTCGTCCGCGGTCTCGGTGTCAAACTCGCTGTCGGAGCCGAGTTTTGCGCCAATTTGTGCGGTCGCCTGCTCGTCGGACACGGCGCTGCCGTGCTGCTCCGTGCGAGAAGGGCCCTGCGGTCCGTCCGGCAGCGAGTTCAACCGCTGCTGTCCGGTGCTCCGTGGGCGAATGAGAAGTTACGAGCAGATGTCGGGAGAGTCAAATCCCGGGGGGAAATCGTCTCGGTGACGCACGCCACGCTGTGTCGCTGCGCGACAGACCGACCCCCCTGTGCAGGCGACTACCGAACCCGCTCCACGAGCGCGACGGAGCGCTTCCCGCGCCGCAACACGAGGAACCGGCCGTGCAGCCAGTCCGCCTCGGCTGGGACCAGCGTCGCGTCGGCGACCTTCGCGTTGTTCAGGTAGGCGCCGCCTTCCTTGACGGCCCGGCGGGCGTCGGACTTGGACAAGCCCAGGACATCGGCCAGCAGGTCGACGAAGGACGGAACCGGCGGGCCGACCGGGAGCGTCACCGACGGGGCCTCGGCGAGGGCGGCTGCGAGCGTCCCCTCGTCCAGCGAGGCCAACTCGCCGCTACCGAAAAGCGCTGAGCTCGCCGCCTGCACGCGCACCACCTCCGCCTGGCCGTGAACGAGCGCCACCAGCTCCTGAGCGAGGCGTCGCTGAGCGGCTCGTGCAGCCGGTCGTTCGGCAGTGGCGAGATCGAGCGCCTCGACCTCCGCACGACCGACAAAGGTGAGCAAGCGCAGGTAGCTGCCGACGTCCCGGTCGTCAATGTTGAGCAGGTACTGGTAGAGCGCGTACGGCGACGTCATCGCGGGGTCCAGCCAGACGTTGCCACCGCCTGTGCTCTTACCGAGCTTCTGGCCCTGGGCATCGGTGACGAGCGGGAAGGTCAGCGCATGCCCGGACGCCTGCTCGACCCGCCGAAGCAGGTCCAGCCCAGCCGTGATGTTGCCCCACTGGTCGTTGCCGCCGACCTGGAGCCGGCAACCGTGGCGGCGGAAGAGCTCGACGAAGTCCAGTGACTGCAGCAGCTGATAGCTGAACTCGGTGAACGACAGGCCGCCACCCTCGAGCCGGGAGCTCACCGACTCCCGAGCCAGCATCTGGTTGACCGGGAAGTGCTTCCCGACGTCGCGCAGGAAGTCGATGACCGTCATGGCGCCGGTCCAGTCGAGGTTGTCGACCAGCAGGGCGCCGCTGGGGCCGTCGCCGAAGTCCAGGAACCTGGTCATCTGGGCCCGCAGCTTGACCACCCTGGCGGCGATGACGTCGGCCGTGGCCAGGTTGCGCTCAGCGGACCGGCCGCTCGGGTCGCCGATGAAACCCGTCGCACCCCCGGCGAGCGCGATCGGCCGGTGCCCGGCCAGCTGGAAGCGCCGCAGGGCGAACAGCGGAACGAGACTGCCGACATGCAACGAGTCCCCGGTGGGGTCGAAGCCGCAGTACAGGACCAGCGGCCCCGCGGCGAGGTCCCGGGCAAGAGCGTCACGGTCGGTCGTCTGGGCGAGCAGACCCCGCCACTCCAGGTCGGCAAGCACGTCGTCCACTGACGCGATCGTCGGCAGGCCTGCGGGGTCGGCGTGGGAAGCACTGCTGGTCACGGCCAGATCGTGTCGCACCCGTCGAAGCAGTTCGTGCAAGGGCGCCCTAGCGGCGCAGCTCCGGGGCGTCGAGCAGGTCGCCGCTGCGGTCGTCGTAGCAGCCGAGCGCGACGTCGACGACCAACCGGGAGGTGGCCGACACCGGCGTCCACTCGTCGTCCGGCACGTCGCGCCAGACGGGCATGGCGTCGGTCATCGGGGTGCGCACCAGCCCTGGCAGCACGTCCACGACGACGACCCCAGTCCCGGTGAGGGAGGTGGCGAGGGCCTCAGTGAGCACCGACAGCGCCCGCTTCGACACTGCGTAGCCGGTGTAGGTGCCCGTGCGGGTCGCTGCACGCGCGCGACTGGTGAGGTTGACGACGCGACCGTGGCCGCGCTGCACCATCGCGGGCAGCAGTGCACGGCAGAGGATCATCGGCCCACGCAGGTTGGTCTCGACGACCCCCCAGAGCTCCTCGAGGTCGGCCTCCCAGAACGGGCGCTCGGTCGTCTCGATGCGCGCGGCGTTGTTGACCAGCAGGTCCACCGGCCCCAGCTGCTGTTCGGCGTGGGCGACGACCCGGGCGATGGCGGCGGCGTCCGTCACGTCGACGGCTGCAGGCAGCACCGGCACGCCGTGCTGCTGCTCCAGCTCGGCCGCGAGCGAGCGGAGCTCGCTGCCGGTGCGGGACAGCAGCATCAGGCCCATTCCCTCCTGGGCCAGGGCCCGTGACACCTCCCGGCCGATGCCGCGGCCGGCTCCGGTCACGACGCCGACGCGGCCCTGCAGCCGCCGCTGCTGCTGCCTAGCTGAGGTGCTCACGTCTCCATCTTGCGACGGACGACCGCCGGGCGGTACGCCGACACCGTCGGCTCGTCCGCCAACCAGAACCGCCACGCGGTGTTCGCCCCTTCCCCGGCGACGCCGACGCGCGGCCCGGTCCGAACCCGGGCGGCGTCAGCCACGGTGGTGGGCAGCAGGAGTCGCACCGGCGAGGCCAGGTCAAGCAGGTCGACGCCGTCGTGGGCCCCAGTGATGCCGAGCGCCTTGGTGAGCCGCGCGGGGCCGCGGCACAGGTCGCGGTCGCGAACGCCCGGCCGGCGGTCCCGCACCGCATCCAGTCCCTCGAGCACCTCGCCGGCCCGAAGGAGCACGGCGGACGCCTGCCCGGCTGGGGCGGTGACCACGTTGAGGCACCAGTGCATGCCGTAGGTGAAGTACACGTAGGCCCGTCCCGCCGGGCCGAACATGACGGCGTTGCGGGACGTGCGGCCGCGGTGGGCGTGCGAGCCGGGGTCCTCGCCGACACCGGCGTACGCCTCGACCTCGGTGAGCCGCACCGCCGCTCCCCCGGCGACCACGACGGCCCCCAGCAGTGCAGGCGCCGCCTCCACGGCCGGGAGGTCGAGCCTCACGAGGGTGGCGAGGCCGCCCAGGCGCGGTGGGCGTCGACCTCGAGGCGGAGCGCCTCGAGCTGTTCGGCCACCCGCTCGGGAGCCGTCCCGCCGTGGCCCTTGCGGCTCGCGATCGCACCGCGGACCGACAGCACCGTCCGGACGTCCGGAGTCAGGTGCGGCGAGACACGGGCGAACTCCTCGTCGGTGAGCTCGTGCAGATCCTTGCCGTTCAGCGTGCACCAGACGACCAGGTGGCCAACCGCCTCGTGCGCCTCCCGGAAAGCAACGCCGTTGCGCACCAGCAGCTCCGCCACGTCGGTGGCAAGGGCGAATCCCTGGGGGGCAAGCTCTTCGAGGCGGTCGGCATGCACCGTCATCGTCGCCGTCATGCCAGCCAGCGCCGGGAGCACGAGCAGCAGCGTCTCGACCGCGTCGAAGGACGGCTCCTGCGCCTCCTGCATGTCGCGGTCGTAGGTCAGCGGCAGGCCTTTGAGCATCGCGAGCACTCCGGTGACGTGGCCGATAAGGCGGCCCGCCTTGCCGCGGGCCAGCTCGGCGATATCGGGGTTCTTCTTCTGCGGCATGATCGAGGACCCGGTCGAGAACGCATCATCCAGGGTCACCCAGCCGAACTCACTGGTGTTCCAGAGCACCACCTCCTCGCCGTAGCGGGACAGGTGCACCCCCAGAAGGGCTGCGCAGAACAGGAACTCAGCGACGAAGTCCCGGTCCGAGACGGCGTCCATGGAGTTGGCTGCCGCCGAGCCGAAACCCAGCTCGGCCGCGGTCGAGATCGGGTCGACCGGCAACGAGGAGCCGGCCAGTGCACCCGAGCCGAGCGGCGACACCGAGGCCCGCAGGTCCCAGTCGCGCAGCCGGTGCACGTCACGGGAGAAGGCCTGCACATGGGCGAGCAGCTGGTGCCCGAACAGCACCGGCTGCGCGTGCTGCAGGTGGGTCATACCCGGGGCCGGGGTGTCGAGGTGCTGGGCCGCCTGGTCGACGAGGGCCTGCTCCAGCTCGACCAGTGCGGAGACGACGTGCCGCGCGTGGTCGCGCAGGTAGAGCCGCAGATCGGTGGCCACCTGGTCGTTTCGCGAACGGCCGGCGCGCAGCTTGCCGCCGAGGGGGCCGAGCCGCTCGAGCAGCCCGCGCTCGAGCGCCGTGTGGACGTCCTCGTCCGCCAGGTCAGGCCGGAACACACCGGAGCGCACCTCGTCGGTCAGCTCGTCCAGGGCGTGGAGCAGTCGGGCCAGCTCGCTGTCGTCCAGCAGCCCGGCCCGGTGCAGGACGCGCGCGTGGGCTCTGGAGCCGAGCAGGTCGTAAGGCGCGAGGCGCCAGTCGAAGTGGACGCTGACGGACAACCGCGCGAGCGCCTCCGCCGGTCCGCCCTGGAAGCGCCCACCCCACAGGGTGGTCCGCTCCGTTGCGATCGGCCCGGCCGGCCCGGTCACGTCGCGAACTTCTGGTCCCGGCGGGCGGCAATCTTGCTCGGCAGACCCCACAGCTCGACGAAGCCCTTGGCGAGCGACTGGTCGAAGGTGTCGCCCTCGTCGTAGGTCGCCAGGTCGAAGTCGTAGAGGGACGCCTCGCTGCGTCGGCCGCTGACGGTGCACGTGCCGTGGGCCAGCACCAGGCGCACCTCCCCGGAGACGTGCTGCTGCGACGACAGGATGAACTCATCGAGGGCGCGCTTGAGCGGCGAGAACCACAGGCCGTCGTAGACCAGCTCGGTCCAGCGCTGCTCGACGCTTCTTTTGAAACGGGCCAGGTCCCGCTCGACCGTGAGGTTCTCCAGCTCCTGGTGGGCGGTGATGAGCACCTGCGCGCCGGGCACCTCGTAGACCTCGCGGCTCTTGATCCCGACCAGTCGGTCCTCCACCATGTCGAGCCGGCCGACTCCCTGCGCCCCGGCGCGGGCGTTGAGCTGCTCGATGGCCTGCAGCACGGTGACGGGCGACCCGTCGATCGCCACCGGTACGCCGTCCGTGAAGGTCAGGACAAGCTCGTCCGGACCCGTGGCGAGACCGGGGGCCTGCGTGTAGGCGTAGACGTCTTCGATCGGGCCGTTCCACGGGTCCTCAAGGAAACCGGTCTCGACGGCGCGTCCCCAGACGTTCTGGTCGATCGAATAGGGGGACTTCTTGTTGACGTCGATCGGCAGCGAGTGCTCCTCGGCGAAGGCGATGGCCTTGTCGCGGGTCATGCCGGAGTCGCGGACCGGAGCGGACACTTTCAGGTCCGGCGCCAGCGCGCCGATGCCGACCTCGAAGCGGACCTGGTCGTTGCCCTTGCCCGTGCAGCCGTGGGCGATGGTCTTGGCGCCGTGCTCACGCGCCGCAGCGACCATGTGCTTGACGATCAGCGGCCGCGACAGCGCCGAGACCAGCGGGTAGCGGCCCATGTAGAGGGCGTTGGCCTGCAGCGCCGGCAGGCAGTACTCGTCGGCGTACTCGTCACGGCAGTCCGCGACGACAGCCTCGACGGCACCGCACTCGAGGGCGCGCTGACGGATCACCTCGAGGTCCTCACCGCCCTGACCAACGTCGGCCGCGACCGCGATGACCTCGGACCCGGTGAGGTCCTTGATCCAGCCGATGGCCACAGAGGTGTCGAGCCCTCCGCTGTAGGCGAGGACGACGCGGTCAGTCACTTCTGTGTCTCCGGGATCTGTAGAGGTAGGTGCAGGGGTGGTCAGGTAGGCGAGAGCGTTCGGCCCTCGGCCAGCCGCAGCAGGCGGGTCGCGAGGGCGCCGGCCGCCGGCGTCGCCGGCGCGCGGGTCACGAGCAGGACGGTGTCGTCACCGGCCACGGTGCCTGCGACGTCGGGCAACCCGGCGCGGTCGACCGCCGAGGCGAGCAGGTGGGCCCCCCCGGGTGGGGTGCGCAGGACGACGAAACCGCCGACGGCCTCGGCGCTGACGAGCAGCTCCTCGAGCAGCCGCCCGATCCGCGCGTCGACGGCCTCGGCAGTGCCTGGCCGCGCCTGCCCCTCAGGGGTTAGCGCGTAGACGGTGCCGGCCGGCGAGCGCACCTTGACCGCTCCCAGCTCCTCGAGGTCGCGCGATACGGTGGCCTGGGTGACGGCGACTCCCCCATCCGCGAGCAGGCGGCCGAGCTCGGTCTGGCTGGCGACAGGACGGGTTTCGAGCAGTTCCACGATGCGCGACTGACGGGCCGCCTTGGTCAGCGGCACGACGGGACGCGGGGCAACACGAGCGGGCGCGGCCATGCGCTAGCCCTGCTCCAGCAACCAGGCCAGCAGGGCCTTCTGCGCGTGCAGCCGGTTCTCGGCCTCGTCCCAGACCGCCGAGTGGGGCCCGTCGATAACAGATGCGGCTATTTCCTCGCCGCGATGAGCGGGCAGGCAGTGCAGGACCACGACGTCGTCGGCAGCGGAGGCAACCGCCTTGTCGTCGAGGGCGTACGGCGCAAGCTCACGCCGCCGCTCCTGCTCCCCGGCAGTCCCCGACTCGTTGCCCATCGACACCCAGACGTCGGTGCAAAGGACGTCGGCGCCCTCCGCAGCCTCATGCGGGTCGGCGGTGACCAGCACCTCCGTGCCGTAGGCGCGGGCCCGCTGCACGACGTCCTCGTCTGGCCGGTATTGCTCCGGCGAGCCGATCCGCACGGCCATGCCGGCCATCGCGCCGCCGAGCAGGTAGGAGTGGGCCATGTTGTTGGCGCCGTCCCCGAGGTAGGCGAGGGTGAGGCCCGCGGTGCGTCCGCGCCGCTCCCGCACGGTCTGCAGGTCGGCCAGGACCTGACAGGGGTGGTAGCCGTCGGTCAGGGCGTTGACGACAGGGACGTCGCTGGCCGATGCCAGGGCCCGGATCCGGTCGTCCCCGAAGGTGCGGATGACGATGGCGCTGACGTAGCGGCTCATCACCCGCGCGGTGTCCTCGATGGTCTCGCCGCGACCAAGCTGCGTCGTGCCGGCGTCGATGACGACGGGGTGCCCACCGAGCTCGGCCACCCCGATCTCGAAGGACAGCCGGGTGCGTGTAGAGGGCTTTTCGAAGACGATGGCGACAGCCTTGCCCGCCAGCGGCTTGGGGCCGTCGTAGCGCTGCCGCTTGAGCTCCGCTGCGAGGTCGAGGACCTGCGCCTGCTCGGCCGGTGACAGATCGTCGTCGGCGAGGAAGTGCCTTGGCCGGCGGCCTGTCATCAGGGGCCGCCCGTCACGTCGGCGACCCGGGAGAGCAGCTCGGCCACCGCGAACGGCTTGACGAACACGTTGTCCTCGCCGAGCAGGGAGCGCATGCCGGGGACCGCTTCGACCTTGCCGGTGACGACGACCACGGGCGTCTCGGACAGCTCGGGGTCATCGCGCAGCTCCTCGAGCACGCGCACACCACCAAGGTCCGGCATCATCAGGTCGAGCAGGATGAGCGAGGGGTGGGTGGCTGCGGCCTTGACCAGACCGGCCAGGCCATCAGAGGCCGTCACGACGTCGTAGCCCTCGGCCGAGAGCAGGGTCTGCAGCAGCCCGCGCACACTCGGGTCGTCCTCGACGACGAGGACCGTGCTGGCAGTCACGGACGGTGTCGCTCTCCGGCAGCGCTCATAGCGCGACCCTAGCGGCGTCAAGCACCAACGGCAGCGCTCGCAGGAACGCGTCGAGCTGCTCTGTTGTCACCACGAGCGGAGGGGCCAAGCGGAGCACGTCGGGTGCCGCGGCGTTGATCAGGAAGCCGGCCTCTCTCGCCGCCGCCTCCGCGCCGGCCGCCACCGGCTCTGTGAGCACGATCCCGAGCCACAGCCCGACGCCCCTGACCTCGCCGACCAGCGGGTGGTGCAAGGCACGCACCCCGTCGGCCAGGCGAGCTCCCAGTGCGGTGGCGGCATCAAGCAGCCCATCTCGTTCGATGACGTCCAGCACGGCGAGCGCCGCTGCGCACACGACGGGATTGCCACCGAAGGTCGTGCCGTGGTCCCCCTTTCGCAAGGCGGTCGCAGCCGCTCCCCGCGCGACCACTGCGCCGATCGGCAGGCCACCGCCGAGGCCTTTTGCGAGGGTGATGACGTCAGCCTCGACGTCGGGCTCCAGCACGGCGCTGGAAAGCCACGCGCCGGCCCGCCCGATGCCGCCCTGCACCTCGTCGAGGTGGAGCAGGGCGCCGGCAGCATCGCAGGCCTCCCGGGCCGCTGCGAGGAAACCCTTGGGAGGTACGACGACACCCGCCTCGCCCAGCACCGGCTCCAGGATGACGCTGGCCGTCGTGGCGCCGACAGCTAGGCGCAAGGCCGCCTCGTCGCCGTACGGCACGAAGGTCACCGGACCGGGCAGCGGCTCGAACGGCAGGCGCTTGGCCGGCTGGCCGGTCACGGCAAGCGCGCCCATGGTGCGGCCGTGGAAGGCCTGCTCGCAGGCCACCCAGCCGCCGCCCGGCCGTAGCCGGCGGGACAGCTTGAGCGCGGCCTCGTTGGCCTCGGCCCCGGAGTTGGTGAACAGCACCCTGCTGCCAGGTCCCCCGACCAGCTCCTGCAGCCGCTCCGCGAGCAGGACTGCTGGCTGGTGGACGGCCAGGTTGCTGGTGTGACCGAGGGTGGACAGCTGCCGGTCGACGGCTGCGCGGACGTCGGGGTGGGCGTGGCCCAGCACGTTGACCGCAAGGCCGGCGAACAGGTCGAGGTAGTCCTTACCGTCGACGTCCCAGACCCGGGCGCCCTCGCCGCGGGCGAGCACAACCGGTGGCGTGCCGTAGTTGGCCATCAGGGCGGCGTCCCAGCGCGCCTGCCAGTCCTGCGAGCTCTTGTGGTGGGCGGCGCTCATCAGGGCAACACCATCGTTCCTACTCCTTCGTCGGTGAACAGCTCGAGCAGCAGCGAGTGCGGCACCCGCCCGTCCAGGACATGGGCCCTCGGGACGCCGCCCTGCACGGCGCGCAGGCACGCCTCCATCTTCGGGACCATCCCCGCCGACAGCCCAGGCAGCAGGATCTCCAGCTCGGCTGCGGTCAGCGAGCTGATGACCTCGGCAGTCCCGGCTGCCCCGTCTTCGGCCTGGGCGGCGGGCCAGTCCGCGAACAGGCCCTCGACGTCGGTCAGGACGACAAGCTTCTCGGCCCCGACCGCGACAGCGACAGCAGCCGCTGCGCTGTCGGCATTGACGTTGTAGACCTCGCCGTCGGCGCCGCGACCGACGGTCGCCACGACGGGGACTTTTCCCTCGTCGAGCAGCGCCGTGAGGATCTGCGGCTGCACGTCGACCACATCGCCAACGAGGCCGATATCGACGGGCTCCCCGTCGACCACGACGTCGCGCCGCTCAGCGGTGAACAGGTGGGCGTCCTCGCCGGACAGACCGACGGCAAAAGGTCCGTGGGCGTTGATGGCGCCGACGACCTCGCTGTTGACGCCCCCCACCAGCACCATCCGGACGATCTTCATCGTCTCGGGCGTGGTGACGCGATAGCCACCCCGGAACTCGCTCGCCACCCCGAGCCGGTCCAGGTGGGCGGTGATCTGCGGTCCGCCGCCATGCACGACGACGACGCGTACGCCGGCGTAGCGCAGGAACACGACGTCCTCGGCGAAGGACTCCTGCAGGGCGGGGCTCGTCATGGCGTTGCCGCCGTACTTCACGACGACCGTGCGCCCGTGGAAGGACTTCAGCCATGGCAGGGCCTCGACCAGAGCCGCAGCTTTGGGCAGGTTGACATGACCGCGCGCGGTGGCGGAGCCGATCGGCAGCGAGGTCATGTCGAGTAGGCCGAGTTCTCATGGACGTAGGCGGTGGTCAGGTCGTTGGTGCGGATGGTCGCGGCGGCGTCCCCGGCGTGCAGCTCGATGAGGACGTGCACGCCCCGGCCGGCGAACCGCACGAGCGAGGGGTCCGCGTGGGCCTCGCCGGCCTTGCAGACCTGCACGCCGTTGAACCGGACGTCGATCGCATAGACGTCGAAGGCGGCCTGCGTCGTGCCGACCGAGGCCAGGACACGGCCCCAGTTGGGATCCTCGCCGAAGACCGCGCACTTGAACAGGTTGCTGCGGGCGACGGAGCGGCCGACCTCGACGGCGTCGTCCTCGCTCGCGGCGCCCAGGACCTCGATGGTGATGTCGTGCTCGGACCCCTCGGCGTCACCGAGGAGCTGCTGGGCAAGGTCGGCACAGAGCTCGCGCACGGCCTCGTCGAGCTCCACCGCCCCCGGCGTCACGCCGGAGGCACCCGACGCCATCAGCAGCACCGTGTCGTTGGTGGACTGGCAGCCGTCGGAGTCGAGCCGGTCGAAGGTGCTGCGCGTCGCAGCCCGCAGCGCACGGTCGCAGTCGGCGGCAGCGACCGCGGCGTCGGTGGTGAGGACGACGAGCATCGTCGCCAGCGCGGGGGCCAGCATGCCAGCGCCCTTGGCCATGCCCGCGACGCTCCAGCCGTCCCTGGCAACGACAGCCTGCTTGCGGACGCTGTCGGTGGTCATGATCGCGGTCGCTGCAGCCGGCCCGCCGTCGGCCGACAGCGCGGCGTGAGCAGCGTCGACCCCGGCAAGGAGCCGTTCGCGGTTGAACAACGGCCCGATCAGCCCCGTGGAGCAGACGACGACATCGTAAGCGCCGTCCTCGAGAAGGCGGGCGACGGCTTCTGCGGAGGCGTGGGTGGTCTGGAAGCCAGCGGCGCCGGTCCCGCAGTTGGCGCCCCCGGAGTTGAGCAGGACCGCGCGCACGTTGCCGTCGCGCACCACCTGCTCGCTCCAGAGCACCGGGTTGGCCTTGAACCGGTTGGAGGTGAAGACGGCGGCAGCCGCGCGCGAGGGGCCGTCATTGACGACGAGGGCGACATCGGGCGTCCCGCTGTCCTTCAGGCCCGCGGTCACCCCGGCAGCCCGGAAGCCCTTGGGGGCAGTGACGCTCACGGGGCCACCCCGCTGGCGGTCAGACCGGCCTTCTCGTCTAGGCCGAGCACGAGGTTGGCGCACTGCAAGGCCTGGCCAGCTGCGCCCTTGCCGAGGTTGTCGATGGCGCTGACGACGACCACCCGCCCGGAGTCCAGATCCACGGTGGCCTGCAGCTGGCAGGCATTGCTCCCCACTGTGGCGGCGGTGTGGGGCCAGCGGCCGTCGGGAAGGACGTGCACGAAGGGCTCGGCGTCGTAGGCAGCGGCGAGGACCTCGCGGGGGTCGGCCGCACCGGTCCGGCCGGCCGTCACGGTGGCGAGGATGCCGCGCGGCATGGGCGCGAGGACCGGCGTGAAGGACACCGACGTCGCGCCCGTGGCCTGTTTGATCTCCGGGACGTGTTGGTGGGCACCGACTTTGTACGGCGAGAGGTCTCCCATCACCTCGGTGCCGAGCAGGTGCGCCTTGGCCGAGCGGCCGGCGCCGCTCGTGCCGCTCGCCGCCACGACGACGACATCCTTCGCTGACACCGCACCGGCCGCAATCAGCGGCGCGAGAGCCAGGATCGTGGCGACGGCGTAGCAGCCGGTCGCCGCAACCCGCCGGCTGGCGGCGATGGCGGCCCGCTGGCCGGGGAGCTCCGGGAGCCCGTAGGTCCAGGGGTGCGCGTGGGGGCCGCCGTAGTACAGCTCCCAGGCAGCGGCATCGAGCAGCCGGTGGTCGGCGCCGAGGTCGATGACGGGCAAGCCCTCGGGGAGCTGCGCGGCGAGCGCCGCGGACTCGCCGTGCGGAAGCGCCAGGAACACCACGTCGGCATGGGCGAGCAGTGACGGGTCGGTCGGCTCGAAGCGGCGCCCGGCCAGCTGCGGCAGGTGTGGGTGCAGGTCGGTCACGTCGCGTCCTGCACTTGTCGCCGCACACACCGCCCCGAGGTCGAGGTCGGGGTGGCCAAGCAGCAGGCGCAGGAGCTCTCCCCCGGCGTACCCGCTGGCGCCGGCAACGGCCGCATTGATCCCCATGCAGCAACCATACAGCACCTTGCATGGCTATACAGGCAAGAGAAGCCAGCAAGCAGGTACGACGCAGCCGCGGGCTACCAGCAGACGGATCAGGTCCCGCGCAGGACTGCCCCGGTGCGGCGCCCTGCCTCGGCCACGGCCGCATCCCTCGCGGCGAGCACCTCCACGTCGGTGAGGGTCCGGTCGGCGGCCCGCAGCCGAAGGGCCCAGGCCAGCGAGCGACGCCCCTGGCCCACCTGTGGGCCGGTGTAGAGGTCGAACAGCCGCAGGTCCTCGAGCAACGGCCCGGCGCCATCGCGGAGCGCCTCACCCACGTCGGCCGCGGGCACGTCGTTGTCCACAACGAGCGCCACGTCGACAGTTGCAGGCGGGTAGCCCGAGACGACCGGCGCAGCTGCGGGCCCTTCGGCGGCGGCCGCGTTGACAAGCGCGTCCAGGTCCACCTCCGCGGCGCAGGTGCGCACAGGGAGCCCCAGATCGGCCACCACCCGCGGGTGCAGCTCACCTGCATGCCCCAGCACCCGCTCGCCGAGCAGCACCTCGACGCAGCGGCCGGGGTGCCAGGGCAGGACCTGGGCAGGGCGAAGGCGCAGGGCCAGCCCGAGCGCACGGCCCAGGATGACAACGGCCTCTACCGCGTCCGCGGCGTCCGCCGCCCGGCCGTTCCGCTGCCCGGCTAGGACCAGCGCGGCATGCCGGGGCTGCGCCGGCAGGGCCGCATCGAGCCGGGCCAGCTCCTCGTCCGACGGCCGGGCCGTGACCGGTGGCGGCGCGACCTGGGCGCCGGTGCCCTGGAAGACCAGCCCGACCTCGTACAGCGCCAGGTCGGCGAGCCCGCGCCCGGTGCTGCGGAGCAGCGCCCCAAGCACGCCCGGCAGCAGCAGCGGTCTGAGCAGCGACTCGGCCTCCGACAGCGGGTTCTGCAGCCTCGGAGCGGGCTGGGCCTGCCCCAGCGTCGCCAGCAGCTCGTCGGAGACGAACGGCGCTGTGGTGACCTCGACCAGACCGGCGGCGGCCAGCGCCCGCGAGGCTGTCCGCCGCAGCCGCTGTCCGGCAGTCAGCCCCTGACCCGCCGGGGCGACCGGCAGCACGACCGGGATCGTGTCGTAGCCCTCGAGCCGGACCACCTCCTCGACGAGCTCAGCCGCGCCGGTGAGGTCAGGACGC
>JANLPD010000193.1:0-5147 GCA_031367045.1 Frankiales bacterium
GATGTCGCGGAAGGAGTACAGCCGCTGGGTCCCCGAGCCGGACGCTTCGCGGACGCTTGCCTCGACAAGGCCTGTGCGGGCCCAGTAGTCGAGCTGGCGGTAGGTGATGCCGGCAGCGGCGCAGGCGGTCGGGCCGCGGTACCCGAGGCCTTCCGGCTGGGCCCCGGGCCGCTGGTCGGCCGGCAGGTCGTCGAACAAGGTTCCCTGCAGGTTGAGGCTGGTTCGTGGGGGCTGACCGGCCACGGTCCCGGCTCCGCTGCCGGCGCTGCTCTCGTCCTCCACCTGCTCGCCTCCGTTGTCCGTTGAGCCTTGCACGTCCGCTGGTCGGGCCAGAAGGCAGGACGAGCCGCGCTTGCCTGGAGTTCTGTCGCGGCTGACGTTAGGGAGCGGGTGCCGGCAGGTCAACAACCCTACGAACGTGGCGAAACTCTGCACCTTAGGTAGAGGTCGAGGACCGTTCGGGTCCGGTCAGGAGCCCTTGTCGAAGTCCTCGGGGGTGATCGTGTCGAGGAACTCGCGGAACTTCACGACCTCATCCTCCTGCTCGTCTGGAATGGCGATGCCGGCCTCGGCCAGAACCGCCTCTTCGGTGCGGATCACCGCCCCGGTGCGGATGGCCAGCGCAATCGCGTCCGAGGGTCGGGCACTGACCGACAGCCCACCGTCAAACCCCAGCTCGGCGTAGAAAACCCCGTCGCGCAGGGCGGTGATCGTCACCGACTGCAAAGGACGTTCGAGGGCTGTGAGCAGGTCGCGGACCAGGTCGTGGGTCATCGGCCGCGCTGTCACGACTCCTTGCTGGGCGAACGCGATGGCCGTCGCCTCCACAGCGCCGATCCAGATCGGGAGGTAGCGCTCCCCCTCGACCTCCTTCAGCAGCACGATCGGCTGCTGGCTGGGCAACTCCACCCGCACCCCGACCACGCTCAGCTCGGTGCGCGATTCAGGCGGTGCGTCCTGATCGTCCACGTGGTCCTCCGCGAGCTCGTGAGGTGCCGCCCGCGGCGGCCTCGACGCGGTCATGCCTGGGATGATGACCGCCTGGCGCGAGCGTACCTTGCACCAAGCCGATCGAGCCGCATAGCCAGTGTCGCGTCAGCGACGCAAACTGGGGCTGAGGCCAGCCCGAACGAGCGTCGAGTGCAGCTTGACTGACAAGGCAGCGAGCTCGCGTACCACCTCGTCAGCACGTGCCCTCGCCTCAGGGTTGCGCTGGCGCACAAGGGGGGTGACAACTTGCTCGAGCAGGCCGATCTCACGGTCCGCCGCCGCCTTGAACGGGCGAAGGTGGCGTGCCTCGATGCCGAAGCGGGCCATCTCGGCCACGGTCTTGGCGACGATCAGCGCGTCGCCGTCGTAGTGCGAGGCGCCGACGCGTGGGCCCAGCAGGCCGTACTGCTCAAGCTGTTCAAGCTGCTCGGGCGCCAGGCCGGCGGCCTCCAGGAGCTCTTTGCGGGACAACCGCATCTCACTGACCTCGGGCCGGAACGCGTCCGGTCCAGGCAGTCCTTCGGCCGCTACGAGCGCGCGAGGGACGCGCGGCCCGCCGGTGCCGCCCAGGGGCGGCGGCTCAAGACCCCGGTCGAGCGCATCGAGGTGCTCCTTGATGACGCGCAAGGGCAGGTAGTGGTCGCGTTGCGCTGCCAGCACGTAGCGGAGCCGACCCAAGTCCTCGCGCGAGAACTTCCGGTAGCCCGACGAGGTGCGCTCCGGCTCGACCAGGCCCTCAGCCTCCAGGAAGCGGATCTTGGAGATGGTGATGTCCGGGAACTCCGCTCGCAGCTGGCCCAGCAGCTCACCGATGCTCATGAACGCGCGCGACGGCGCACCGCTCATCGCGCTCACCCCGCCGACCCGCGAACGCCGGTCAGGAAGACGAGCCGGTACTTGCCAATCTGGACCTCGTCGCCGCTCGCCAAGGCTGCCGCCTCGATCCGTCCCCGGTTGAGGTAGGTGCCGTTGAGACTGCCGACGTCCCGCACGAGAAAACCGCCGCCCTCACGGACGAACTCCGCGTGCCGGCGGGAGACGGTCACGTCGTCCAAGAAGATGTCGCTCTCGGGATGGCGACCAGCCGTTGTCGTGTCGGCATCGAGCAAGAAGCGCGAGCCGGCGTTCGGACCCCGTTTGACTACGAGCAGGGCGCTCCCGGCGGACAGTCCCTCGAAACCGCCGTCCGGCTCACCTTCGCGGCTGGCGACGTCCGACCCGTCATGGGGGCCGGCATCGGCCCCAGCCACACCGCCCTCCTGTCCAGGCTCCAGAGCGGCCAGGCTGATCGTGGACGTCTCACCGGCGCGCTCCGCACCGCCTCCGATGCGCTGGAGCGCGTTTCCGCAGCGTGCGCAGAAGCGGCTGTCGTCGGGGTTCTGATGCCCGCACTGCGTGCAGAACACGTTGGCCCCGCCTCCCGGAAATGGTCTGCCGGGAAGGTCCCGGTCCCGCCTGCGAGGTCCCGCCGGCACGCTGAACGTCCTCCCAGCGACGCTCGGATCCAGGCACGTCGGGTGCGGGGTGCGCTCCTGGCGGGCGGCGGGTCAGCGATGTTCTGGGCAGGTCCGCAAACTAGCTCGGCGCTGCACCAGGGTCAACTGCAGGCTGAGAGATAGCTGCCTCAACTTCTAGTGGATGGTCAGCGTGGAAGTAGCGCCTCGTAGGCGGCGGCGGTCAGTAGGTGGGGTTGGGCGAACGCCTCAGCCGCCCCGCCGGTCGGCGCGAGCTCGACCAGCCAACCTTCGCCGTACGGGTCACTGTTGATCAGCTCGGGAGAGGCGTCCAGCTGCTCGTTACAGGCGTGGATCACCCCCGCGAGAGGTGCGTAGACGTCGGACACGCTCTTGGTCGACTCGACCTCCCCGCAAGCCTGCCCGGCATCCACGGCGCCGCCGACCGCGGGCAGCGTCACGAAGACCACATCCCCGAGGGCCTCTTGGGCGTAATGCGTGATGCCGACGCGGACGATGGCGTCGGGGCCGGTGCCAACGACCCGCACCCACTCGTGCTCGGCGGTGTACTTCAGATCGACGGGGTACAACCGGCGCCTTTCACGTCGGGCGCACGCGGTGCGCGTGCGCGGTCTAGCTCCTCGACGTCGGCGTCGGGTCGGGTCGAGCGTAACGAGGCGAGGAGAGCTGCCGCAAGGCGCCCACGACCACCTGCTCGCGTTGGACCACGGTGGCCCGACCCTCGGCGCGCGCCACGGTGTCGACGACGCCGCCGGGGATGCCGAGGGCGGACGCCAGGGTGGAGGGATCGCCGATAACGGTGAAGCGGTAGGGGGCGCGGAGCAGCACCCCGTCGACCTGTACCCCGCCCGCCACGTCGAGCAGCGACGTCGAGGCGACGACCCGGACGCGGGCCGGCGGCGGGGCGGGACCATCGGCGGTCGAGGACTCATCGACGGGTCCCTCGAGCTGGACCGCCTCGGCGCCGGCGTCACGTAGCTCCTCGAGCGCGTCCAGGAGGCTTCCGGCGGAGATCTTGCTGGCTGGATCGGTGATGGTCAGCAGCACACCGGGCCCACGCGCGGGCACCGTCCCGGCCAGTACCCCGAGCAACTGGGTGCGGCGGCGGGCCTCGGCTAACGCGGCGGCGCTGCGGTCGGTGCCGGTCGTGAGGCGCTGCTCGGTGTCGGTGAGGCTGCTCACCTCCTGCCGCAAGCGTTCTCTGCGGTTGGTGAGGTCATCGAGGATCCGGACGAGGTCCTCCTGACGGGCGCTGGCCAGCACGCCGTCGTCCTGGGTCGACCGGACCTGCACGGCAGCGCCGAAGCCGAGGCTGCCGAGCAGCACCGCTACCGCAAGGTCCACGCGGCGGAGGCGCGGCGCGAGCAACGCTCGGAGAACTCGCCGAGAGCGCGCCCGCGCCTTGCCCAGCGGTTCCGACTGGCCAGTCACGCGCGGAACAGGTGGCGCCGGATAGCCGCCGCGTTGGAGAAGATCCTGATGCCAAGGACGACCACGACACCGGTCGACAGCTGTCCGCCCACTCCCAACTGGTCACCCAGGAAGACCACCAGGCCCGCCACCAGCACGTTGCTCACGAAAGAGATGACGAACACCCGGTCATCGAAGATCCCATCCAGCTGCGCACGGACTGCGCCGAAAACCGCGTCGAGGGCAGCAACGACGGCGATGGGCAGGTAGGGCTGGAGCGCTGAGGGGACGGTGGGTTCCAGGTAGACGCCCAGAACCACGCCAAGAACCAGCGCGATGGCCGGGATCACGAGCCGCTGCCGGGCTGGGCGAGTCGCAGGTCGGGCAGGCCGGCTGCAGCCAGGTGCAGGTCGTCGGCACCCATGACGAAGTAGCGGACGTGGACGAGCGAAGCCAGCGCCGCGAGCCGGCCGCCAGCGGCTCCCGACCCGAAGCCGCTCTGCAGACCGTTCCGGTCGCCCACCGCCCGGATGGCGTAGGGCGGGCTCAACGGGCGGAAGTCCACCAGGATGGCCTCCCCCGCACTGCGGATGGCAGTCAGCGCTGTCAACCGGAGGCCATTGATGCTGATCGCCTCGGCGCCCGCCGCCCAGAGCCCGTTCACGACGTCTTGCAGGTCTCGGTCCTGCACCCGCCCCCTCTCCACGTCGCCGCCCCGCGCCGCTGGCGTGCCAGTCGCACCTTTCGCATCGTCGAGGGTGAGCACGATCCCCGGGCCGCGGACCGGGACCCCACCGGTCACCAGGTTGAGCTCTGCCAGCCGCTCGGCCTGCAGCCGGCCGGCGGACCCCGCGCCCAGGGCGGTGTCACGCAGAACACCAACGGCCAACCGCAAGTCCTGTGCGCGGCGGGACAAGTCGTCGGTGTTGCGGGTCTCGTCGCGCACGTCCTGCAGAAGCTGGACCCGCGCCGTGCGGGCGGCGCTGTCCCCGCGGCGTACCTGCGCCGACGCGGTGCCGGTGACCCCGCCGAGAAGCAGCAGCAGCACGACTGCGAGCACCCGTCTTTGTCGCGAGGGGGCGGCCACGCGGTTACCGCGCTCGGTGGCCAGTCGCTCCTTTCCGGCCCGCCGGGCGGCAGCGTCGGCATACGAGCCGTCTAGGGTATTGGTCATCATGTCGACAAGAAGAGACATGGACTCATCGGCTCGCCGGGGACCGGGCAACATCGTCGCAGGCGGTGCCGCAGACGGCGGCACGGAAGGCGTCGGCG
>JANLPD010000218.1:0-9025 GCA_031367045.1 Frankiales bacterium
CGCCTGCCAGGAGCAGAATATTCGCAGGTAAGACGGTTTGAATTTGCTGCACTAATTCCGACGGGCTCATTCTTCTACTTTCAATCGATTCAGGTTTACTGGCTCAGCACCGGCGGGAGTTTCGTTAACGGCTACCGACACCGGCAGGAGGTTCGCTTTACCGCGCGTCGCGGACGCATTCGAGCTCGTCGTCTCGTAGATCCGAGCGATTCCATCCACGTCGGACTTGAATAATCCGATCGCTGCGTTCGGCATCACACCGGGTGACGTCCGTCGCGCCGAGGCGACCTTGTTGCAAGGCATCCAGGTCGGCAGCGTCTTCGACCAGCAGAAGGTCTTCGACGTCATAGTCCAGGGAGCGCCCAGCACCCGACGCAGTCTCGATGACGTACGTGCCCTGCTGATCGATCGCCCGGGTGGCGGCCACGTCACGCTCGGACAAGTCGCTGACGTCCGGGTGGCCCAGGCGCCCGCGGTCATCCGGCGTGACGCCGTGTCTCGTCGCCTTGATGTCGAGGCCGAGGTCAGCGGCCGCAGTGTGGACGCCGTGGCAGCCGACATCTCAAAGCAGCTCGCCGCGATGGACCTCCCAATCGAGTACCACGCGGAGGTGCTGCGCGAAAGCACTGCCCAGGAGATCGGGACAGGGCGAGTGCTCGGATTCGCCATCGCGGCGGCCCTGGCAGCATTCCTGCTCCTGCAGGCGGCCTTCAAGAGCTGGCGGCGGGCCATCCTCGTGTTCGCCGCTCTGCCACTGGCTCTCGTCGGGGGTCTGGTCGCCGCCTTCGTGACCGGCGTCGGGCTCTCGCTGGGTTCGCTTCTGGGCTTGCTGGCCGTGTTCTCTATGTCCACTCGCACGAACGTGCTGTTCGTCGTCGGGCTGCAGTCACTCGAACGCGAGTCGACCAACGGCCTTGGTGGCGCGGCTCTCGTGAGGCGACACGCAACCGACCAGTTCGCGCCGGTCATCAGGTCCACCACGGCGCTGGCGCTGCTCGTGCTACCGCTGGCCGTGCTGGGATCGCGACCAGGACTCGAGATAGTGCACCCGATGGCGGTGGTCTTGCTCGGCGGCCTCGGCACCTCCACGCTCGTGACGCTGTTCTTACTGCCGGCGCTCTACCTCCACCTCGCCCCACGAGCATCGCTGGAGCCCTGGAGCGAGGTCGAGCCCGGTGCCGACGCCGGCAACGGGTGGAACGGCCGGCCGGCGGCTGCGCCCGTCGCCGCCGACCTCACGCCAGTTCCATGACCGCGCGGGGCGCAGCCGGGTGGCAGCGGTGGGCGCAGGCCGGGATGGTGGTGGTCGCCCTGGCGCCGATCTCGGGGTGCAAGCAGGTCAAGGCGACCTCGGCCGACGGCTACCGGCCCGCGAACGTCGCGGCAGCCAGTCAGTCAGCGGTGAAACAGGTGACGTTCACCGCGGAGGCCGCACGACGCGTCGGCCTCCGGACCGAGACCGCGGTGGCGAGCGGCCCGCACACGGTGATCAGCTACGCGGCGCTGCTTTACGACGGCAAGGGGGTCACGTGGGTCTACACCACACCCGCAGCCCTCACGTTCCTGCGCACGAAGGTCGTCGTGGATCGCATCGAGGGGGACCGGGTCCTGCTTTCGGACGGGCTACGCGCTGGCACCGACGTGGTGACGGTCGGGGCGACCGAGGTTTACGGCGCCGAGCTGTACATCGCCGGCTCGCACTGACTACGCGGAAGAAGGTTGGCCATGCGTTTCATCGTCGGCAGGAGCCTTCGGTTCCGGTGGCTTGTGGTCTTCGGTGCCGCCGCCATGCTCTCGCTGGGGCTCGCGGTGATCCCGCAGACCAAGGTCGATGTGTTCCCGGAGTTCGCGCCGCCTCGCGTGGAAATCCAGACCATCGCACTCGGCAACTCCTCCAATGAGGTCGAGCAGTTGATCACCGTGCCGATCGAGGATCAGCTGGGCGGGCTCGAGGGACTCGACGCGATGCGGTCGAAGTCAGTGGCCCAGTTGTCGTCGATCCAGCTGATCTTCAATCGTGGGACCGACGAGCTTCGGGCCCGTCAGCTGGTGGCGGAGCGGATCGGTCAGATCACGGCCACCTTGCCGACCTGGGCGAGCCCGCCCTTCATGATGCCGGCGCTGTCGGCCACCAGCCGAATCATGAAGATCGGGCTCAGTTCCGACAAGGTGAACCTCACAGATCTATCGACCATCGCCTACTGGAAGGTCCGTGCGCGCCTCCTGCGGGTGCCTGGTGTTGCCCAGGTGGCCATCTGGGGCGAGCGGCTGCCGCAGCGTCACGTGCAGGTCGACCCGGCCAAGCTTGCGCAGCACGACGTCTCGCTGCAGCAGGTGATGGATGCCGCAGCCGACGCACTCGACGCCGGCCTGCTCCGCTACTCCAGCGGCGCGGTCGTCGGCACGGGCGGCTTCATCGAGTCCGGCGGCCAGCGCCTCAACGTCCGCCACGTCCAGCCGATCGTTGGGCCCCAGCAGCTCGCGAAAGTGCCCGTCGTCCAACGAGACGGCAAGACGCTGCGTCTCGGAGATATGGGACGGGTGCTCGTGGACTCGGGACCGCTGTTCGGTGACGCGGTCATCAACGACGGTCCGGGCCTGATGCTGGTAGTCCAGAAGTCCCGTGGTGCCAACACACTGGAGGTGACGCGGGGCGTCGACCAGGCGTTGCAGGAGCTGGCACCCGGGCTCCGGGGCATCGAGGTCGACCCCACGATCTTCCGGCCGGCGACCTTTATCGAGCAGTCGATCGTCAACCTGACCAACGCGATGCTCGTGGGCATCCTGCTGGTCATCCTCATCATCGTCGCCTTTCTGTACGAATGGCGTACAGCCTTGATCAGCCTCGTGGCCATCCCGCTCTCGCTCGTAGCGGCCGTGCTGGTGCTTGACCTCAGCGGCGCCACCCTCAACGTGATGGTCCTGGCCGGGCTGGTGGTGGCGATCGGGGTAGTGGTGGACGACGCCATCATCGACGTCGAGAACATCGTCCGGCGACTGCGGCAGGCCAGGGTTGAAGGAAGATCGACGTCAACTTTCAAGATCGTCCTCGAGGCCTCCGTAGAGGTGCGCTCAGCCATCACCTACGCAACGGTCATCAATGTTGTGGCGGTGGTGCCGGTCCTGTTCCTCGAGGGTCTGTCCGGATCGTTCTTCCGACCGCTCGTGCTGGCCTACAGCCTGGCCGTGCTCGTATCGATGGTCGTGGCGCTGACGGTCACCCCCGCGCTGTGTCTGCTGCTGCTCTCCCGCGGGCGGCTGGTCAGCCGGGAGTCACCGTTGCTGAGGGTGCTCAAGCGCGGCTACCGGGCGGTGCTCTCCCCCCTCGTGCGCAAGCCCACGCCAGCCGTCGCCGCAGCCCTCGTCCTGTCCCTGGCCGGGTTCCTGGCCTTCCCGACATTGGGCAGCCAGCTGCTGCCCAACTTCAAGGAACGCGATTTCCTCATGCACTGGCTCACCCAGCCAGGCACCTCGGTATCGGAGGAGTACCGCGTCTCCGTCCTAGCCTGCAAGGACCTGCGCAAGATCCCCGGCGTGCGCAACTGCGGCTCGCACATCGGGCAGGCTCTGCTGGCCGATGAGGTCTACGGCGTCGACTTCGGCGAGAACTGGATCAGTGTCGATCCCGCCGTGGACTACGACCAGACCGTGAGGTCGGTCCACGAGACCGTGGAACGCTACCCAGGCGTGTATCGAGACGTTCAGACCTACCTGCGCGAACGGATCAAGGAGGTGCTCACCGGCACCGGCGAATCGATCGTGGTGCGCATCTACGGACCGGACCTCGCGACCCTGCGGGCGAAGGCGAAGGAGATTGAGAAGCGGATCGCCGGCGTAGACGGCGTGATCAACGCCCACGCGGCGCTGCAGACCGACCTCCCGACAATCGAGGTGGAGCCCGATCTGGTAGCCGCTCGCCAGCACGGCCTCACGCCCGGCGACATCCGTCGGCAGGCCTCGACCATGATTGCCGGCGAGGAGGTTAGCGATATCTACTCCGGTGGTCGGGCCTACGACGTCCACGTCACCGCCATCCCGTCCGCCCGGGACAGCGTCACCGACGTGGAGAACCTCCAGCTCGACACCCCGGATGGCGCTCGGGTGCGCCTGAAGGACGTCGCCGCCGTGCGACTCGCGTCGACCCCGAACGCCATCGAGCGCGAGCAGCAGTCGCGCCGGATCGACGTCGGCGCCAACGTGGAGGGACGCGACCTCGCGTCCGTGGTCGACGACGTCACGGAAAGCCTCGGGGAAGTCAGCTTCCCGCGCGCCTACCACGCGGAGGTGCTCGGCGAGTCCACCGAGCTCAACGCTGCCCAGGGCCGACTCGTGCTGTTCGGGACAGCCGCCCTGCTGGCGATCCTGTTGCTCCTGCAGGCCGCCTTCGGCAGCTTCCGCCTGGCACTGCTGACCTTCTTGCTGCTGCCCATGGCGCTCGTGGGCGGCGTGCTCGCGGTGTGGCTCACTGACGGCTTGCTCTCTCTCGGCTCCCTGGTCGGCTTCCTGGCCGTGTTCGGTATCGCCGCACGCAACGGCATTCTCCTGATCAGCCACTTCCAGCGGCTCGAGCGCGACGAGGGGCTCCCCTTCGGTAGGGAGCTCGTGATCCGGGGGGCGATGGAACGGCTGGCACCCATCCTCATGACCGCCTTGGCGACCGGCCTCGCGCTGGTGCCACTTGCCGTCGCCGGCAGCATCCCCGGTCACGAGATCGAGCACCCGATGGCCATCGTCATCTTGGGCGGCCTGATGACGGCCACACTGCTCAACCTGTTCGTCTTGCCGGCGTTGTACCTGCGGTTCGGGCGGGCTCGGTCGGCCGCCCTATCGTCCGACAAACCGGTGAGCCTCGGGGGGCCCCATGTCGCGTGACCTTCGGAGTCCTCCGGTGTGCTCGTGACGCGCTCAGCACCAGCTCACCCGCCTGAACGGTCACAGCCGTAGCGCTCGGGTCATGAGAGCGACTTATCCTCGATCTCCCAAGCGTGGTCCAGGACGTGCCAGGCCGAGCGCCGAACGAAGTACTTCGGCGACCAGTCCGTCGGCCCGGTAGTTCGCAGCTGAGCTGCGATCGCCGCTCGCTGCTCGTCGCAAGAAGTACGGGGTGGCAACTTCACACCGAGCTTGCGCGCATAGGAACGCTCGGCCTCACGGACATGGTCGGCGATCTGGTCGCGGTCGCGCCCACCACCGCGCGGGCCCTTGCGCAGCTCAGCGCTGGCGCCAGCCACCGCCCGGTCGAACGCCGACCACGCGCTGTCAAGGGCGTTGACCTCGTGCGGCTGGAGCGGCTCGTCGTCCCAGGGACCACGGGCGTCCGGTGCGCCAAAGTCAGTCGTCATGGTTCCGGGAACGCTGGCCACAACGTGCAGCTCGCCGACGGGCGCAGAACCAACCGCGTCGCCGTACCGGCTCCGGTAGTCCTCGAGTGTCTCCAGCGCGGCTTCCTCGCCCTTGGCGCGGCGCTGCCAACCGGGGTAGTCGACGGCGCAGGCGAAGACCCAGGCCTTCCCCACTTCGAAGTAGACGCGCACCATGCCGCCATTGTGGGGTCTGGCCTACCGGGCGAGGTGTCTGATCGACTGAGCCAGGTCGTGACCGTCGGATTCGCGTAGGACGCAGCTCGTACGCCTTCCGCGGTCCGGCGCTACCCCGCGGAGAACGGGTCGTGCAGCTGGGCTGCACAACGGGAGCAGTTGGCCGTGGGAGCTGCCGTGGCGGTGCCGCACCGCTCGCAGTAGAGCATCCGGCGGCCGACCGCGTGCGCAGCCCAGATTCCTGCGAATTGGCTGTACTCGAAGGGTCGGTCACGCTGCTCGCGAACCATGGCCTGGTGGGCGACACCGGCAATGAAGGTCGTCACGTCGTCCACCTTGCGCCACAGGCCGAGCGCGTACCCGTGCGGTCCGTCGTTGAAGGTGAGCCATCGTAGGAAGCCCGGACGGGTGTGGAAGTCCGCTTTCATGGTCGCGAAGTTGCGGTATGCCCGTTGTGCGCCTTCGTCGCTGGTGAACGTCGTGTGCAACAGCGTGAGGGCTCCGGCAGCTTCCGGGCCAGCGAGGGTTGGCCCGTCGAGGGCGCTGACGGCCCCGGGAGTGATGCGGGTGCCGGGTACGGCATGGGAGGCGGTCTTGGAGGTCTCGTCGGGTGGGAAGCTGTCGATCTTCGTCATGGGACTCATGCTGCGCTGGATTAACCGGTGTGCCCATCCCTAGTTCCGGGGGGTGGCGCCGCCGGGGAGGCGTGCCACCCTGATGGTGTGACGGGCGACCGCGGTGCTGGGGAGGGCGTCGTTCGCTGGTGCGCTGCGGCGGCTGAGGTTTCGGTGTTCAGCGACGGGCTCCTGGACCGGCTCGGCGTCTTCATCGGATTTGATGGTGCATTTTTGGCGGCGGTTGACCCGGCGACGCTGCTGTACACGCGGGCGTTCCGTCGCGGGATGCCGCCCGAGGCGAGCGGAGCCTTCCTTGCCGCCGAGTTCGGTGTCGACGACGTTATTCAACTCCGGCAGCTGGTGCGGATGCCGAGCCCTATCGGGTGGCTGGATGACGCGACCGGTGGTGACCGGATGGCGGCCAGGCGGTACCGAGAGGCCATGCACCCTTACGGCTTGGGTGATGAGCTGCGGGTCGCGCTGCTTGCGGACGGGACATGCTGGGGGCTGCTGTGCCTGCACCGGGCGCAAGCCCGAGCCGGCTTCGATGCAGCTGACGCGGCGCGGCTCGGTGCGCTGGCGCCACACATTGCCAGCGCGCTGCGGCGGGCACTGCTCACCGAGCAGTCGGCAGCTGTGTCAACTGGGGATGGGCCGGGGGTGGCGCTCTTGGACCCTGATGGGTCGGTCCGGTCGTCGACGCCCGCAGGTGCCCGCTGGTTCGCGGAGCTGGCCGACCTGGATGAGCCCCGGACGCAGCGCCTGCCGACTGTCGTCGCATCCGTCGTCGAGCGGCTCAACTCCGCTGGTGGCGGCTACCTGGGGGAGGCGCGAGCACGGACGCGGGCACCGTCCGGGCAATGGCTGACCGTTACTGCGTCCCGGCTAGACGACGCCAACATGTCGGTCGCGGTCGTGGTCGAGCCAACCAGCCCGGTGGCGCTGGCGCCGCTCATCGTCGCCGCCTACGGTCTCACTGCGCGGGAGAGCCAGGTGACCCAGCGCCTGCTCACCGGACTTGCCCGCAAGACGATCTCGTCCGAACTGCGCATCTCGCTGCACACCGTGAACGACCACGTAAAGGCGGTTTTCGACAAGACCGGGGTGTCGAGCGCCGGTGAGCTGCGCGCGCAGGTGTTTCGACAAGGCACCGCCGGCCCAGTGCGCTGAGGCCTGCGTTGGAGACGCAGCACGCAGACTTAGAGACGGCTCAGCGACGTACCTGAGGGAGGGTGATTGAGCCGCCGTCGCTCCCGTTCCGCCGGACTACAGCACCGCCGCGGTGAGCGTGCCGTGGTTGGCCCAGGTGTAGCTGACAGCCACGACCGAGCAGACGATCTCGAGCTCGGTGTCGTTCCGCGGGCCGAAGAGCATGACCATGCCGGGGGTGACGCGCAGACCGGCGAGCGGGTGGGCGACGCCCCATCCCTTGGTGATGACGTCGGCAGCCATGGCGGGCGGAAGGGCGAGGTGCATGGACCCGTCGTAGGCGGGATGCAGGTGCGCGAACTCGCCCATCTGCGGGACCAGAAAGGCCTCCGCCGGTCCGCTCGCGTCGGTGAGCATGAAGCCCCGGGCGCCGGGGACGGAGATCGCTGACGGCCGGGAGGAGACGCCGGCAAGCTGGGACAGTCGTCCGAAGAGTTGCTCCTGCAACGCGGGTGGGGACTGCTGGGTGAGCTGTTCCTGCGGGGTGTTGGTGCTGACGTCCGGCCGGGGTCCTTCCCGCTGGGGCAGGACTCCGTCGGCCAGAGCGGGCCACAGTGCGACGAGGGTCGACGCGTGGCCGTGGTCGCGCAGGTAGTTCAGGCGCTCAGCCAGCCATCCGGCGAGCTCGGCCAGGCTGGCGGCGGAGATGCCGTGCCCACCCGGGTGCTTTGACGCCCAAGCAGGAGCCCCGGAGGCGTTGGTCAGGTACGTCCAGGTCCGGTCCAGGAGGTCGCGGGGGATGACGGTGTCCTGTTCGCCTTGCGCGACCAGGACCGGCAGGCCAGCCAGCCTCCCGGGTGTAACGGGGACACCGGCGTCAAAGGGGAGCGTTCCGTAGAGGATGGCCGCGCCCGCGTAGCGGCTCGGGTCATCGAGGACCAGGCCGCCGGCGAAGGCGGCGCCACCGCTGAACCCGACGAGAACTACCGGTCTGCCGGCAGCGGCAAAGCCCTCGAGCCAGCCGGTGAACCAGTCCATGCTCTCGCGCAGCGACCCGGCGACCGGGCGGCCGATGCCTCGGTTGGCGAACCAGGCGTACCCGCCGCCCTCAGGGATGGGGGCGCGCACCGCCGCGTAGGTGGTGCCTTGCGGTAGGTGCTCGGCCAGCGCAACGATGTCGCGCTCGTTCGAGCCCCGACCGTGCAGCAGAATTACGAGCGGCGCCGTCGGGTCCGCGCTTCCAGCGGTCACGACGACTGGGACGGGAAGGGCATCGGTGCTCATGGGCTCTCCTGGCAGGTAGCGGTACGCACGGTCAAGTCTGTACGCTGAGGAGTCCCCGCATGGGCGCGGTGCGACATCTGGGCGGCTGAAGCAGCGTCCCAGGCAACGGCGCGCACCTTGCCGTACCGGTGGATCAACGGGGCTGAGCCCGAACGGCGTCAGGTCCGCGTTGATGTAGCTGGCAAGTTCATCGTTGCTCCCGTCGTCGTCGCTGGTGCCGGTGCCGCCAGGCGGAGCCGATGAGCGGGCTCTTCATCGCGGACGCTGTTTGTCGGAATGCCGTTCGATGTGGCCGTCAGGGCGAGAGTCGATCAGGGACGTCCCGGATCGTCTCCGTGCGCCGTGAGGCGCTGTGTTTCGAGTGGGAGGGAGGTTCTTCCGCCGCTGGTCTTGTCGCAGCAGGACGGTGGAGCTGAGGGCAGCCTGATCCGGGTGGTG
>JANLPD010000255.1:0-2223 GCA_031367045.1 Frankiales bacterium
CCCCCACCAAGGAAGTCACCCGGGCGATGGCGAGGCGCGCCGGGACGGACAGCCGCACCGCACGGCAGGCTGTGGATAACCACAACGAGGGTGGCCGATCAGGTCCAGGCTGCTCGCCATGCCCGCCTCGTCGGCTCTCGCCAAGCCACTCCCACCACTCGCCGCGCTGGCCGAGCTCGCGCGCACGCAAAGCAATGTCTTCACCCTCGACCAGGCGCGACTCTGCCTCGTCGGCGAGAAGGTCATCGCCCGCCTGGTCCGCTCCCGGGAGTGGATCCCGCAGCGTCGCGGCGTCTACATCAACCGGGCAGAACTCGACCTCTGCGCCGGTAAGTCGGTGCAACTGCACGCCATCGCCGTGCAGGCGTACCTGCTCGTGCACTCGGGCGACCTGGTCGTCTCCCACGCCTCGGCTGCCGCGCTGCATCACCTTTCGCTCCTGAAGGGGTACGGCTCACAACCCGTCGTCACCCTGCACCGTCCCGAGCAGACTCCGCCGTCCCGTCCGGGTGACCAACTGGCGGCCAGCGTCCCGACGGACCAGCGCACCACGGCGTACGGCATGACGGTGACCACCCGCGAACGCACAGTCGCCGACCTGGCCCGGACCTCGCCGTGGGAGGCGGCGGTCGTGATGGCCGACGCCGCGCTGCGAGCGGGGGTCGACCGGGATCGGGTGCTGCGGCTGCTGAACGGTCCGTGTACGAGATGGCCGGGTGCCGTGCAGGCGCGCCGCGTGCTGCAGTTCGCTGACCGGCGGTCGGAGTCGGCGCTCGAGTCGCGAGGGCGCTGCTGGTTCGACGTGCTGGCGCGGCCTGCCCCTGAGCCGCAGGTCGAGATCTACGACGAGCAGGGGAGGTTCGTTGCGCGCGTGGACTTCCTGTTCAAGGAGCAGCGGACGATCTGCGAGACCGACGGCCGGGGCAAGTACCTGCAGCAGACGGATGATGCCAAACCGGACCGCAAGGGGGACGCCCTCTGGGTCGAGAAGGTACGGGAGGACCGGTTGCGCGCGCTGCGCTTCGAGGTCGTGCGGGCCTACTGGTCGGACGGCGACGACGAGGGCGCCCGGCTCAACGCTGAGCTCATGAAAGCGTTCGCCGCCGGCGTGGCGAACCCGTTCCCGCTGCTCGGGTCGACCCGCTCCACCCGATAGGGACGACCGTTTCGGCGTCGGGCCGGAGATCAGCCACTTCCTGGATGGGGCGCGGGGGAGGCGGCCAGGGTGACTTCCTGGGCGGGAGAGACCATTTAGGGGCCCAAAACCGTTGCTGCGGCCAAGGAAGTGCACGCGAGTGGGCGCGGCGGAGGCGGCCAGGGTGACTTCCTGGGCGGGAGCGACCATTTGGGGGCCCAAAACCGTCGCTGCCGCCCAGGAAGTCGGACCGCAGGGCCGGCGGACGGGGAGGGAGGGAGGGACGGACGGGGACGGGATCAGCCGGGGGGCGGGATCAGACGGGGGTCAGCGCAGGATGGTGGGGCCGGCTTCGGCGGTCAGGACGATCCCATCCTTGGTGATGGTCAGACCGGTCAGGACCAGCCCGTAAGGCAGCGCCCCCACCGGCACCCGCAGGTCGAGCCGTCCGGCGAGCGCAGACGCCAACGCCGCGTCGGCTGCCTTGCCCCCTACCTCGAAGCGCCGGGCCGTCACGACGACGGTCCGGCCGTCGAGGCGTACCGAGGACAGCGCCGTCGCCGAGAGCGTCTCGCCGAGTACCGACACGGACCCAGTTACCCGTACCAAGCCATCACCCGAGGGCGCGACGACCAGCTTGCGGTCGACCCCGCGCGCGGACGCTATGTCGGCGTAGGCAATCACGGCTGTCGCGGTCAGCCTTGAGACGGGGACCTGGGCGAGCTGCCGCTTGACGGCATCGGCAACCGGTACCTGCACATCGCGCAGGTCCGCCGTGAAGGACCGCAGCGTCACGCCGCCGCGCATGATGCCGTGGGCAGACACCTCGACCTCGTCGTAGGACCCACGAAGGGCCTGGGTCAGGAACGGGAAACCCTTGATCTTTACGGCCGGGTCGACAGCGAGGCCGCCGGAGGTCCGGGCCTCGGTAGCCACCGCTCGCTCGGCAACCAGCAACCCAACCCGATCGAGGGCCACGAGTAGCCCGACGACGACGAGGAGGGTGATCACCAACTTCCTCACGGGACCCCCAAGGAAGGCGAGCCGGCGAGCCCAAGGAAGGCGTGCGCGGGACTCATGGGAGCACC
>JANLPD010000268.1:0-3473 GCA_031367045.1 Frankiales bacterium
AGCCGACGAGGTCCTGCTCGTCGCGGTCATGCGGCTGGCACCCCGCAAGCGGCCGCTGCACCTGCTGCGAATGCTCCGCGCGACCCGCAAGCGGACCCCGGACGGCATCCGCCTGCGCGCGGTCAGTGTCGGTGACGGCCCGGAGCGGCCGACCCTGGAGCGCTACCTGCGCCGCTACGGCATGGACGACTGGGTGTCGATGCCCGGGCGGCAGCCGCGCGAGCAGATTCGGGAGCTCTACCGCAGCGCCGACGTCTTTGTGGCGCCGGCCGACCTCGAGTCGTTCGGGATCGCCGCGCTCGAGGCCAGATGCGCCGGCGTCCCGGTGGTCGCGAAGGCGCAGAGCGGCATCGCGGAGTTTGTCCGTCACGGCGTCGACGGACTTCTGGTGGCCTCCGACGCCGGTATGGTCGACGCGCTCGTGCAGCTGGCGGGTGACCACGACCTGCGGCGCGAGATGGCAGCATCCCGCCAGACCGCGGTCAGCTGGGACGGCACCCTGGCCCTCACCGAGCAGGCCTACCGAGACGCTGCCGTCCTCGTCGGCAGTGAATTGCCTGAGCCGGTCAGGGCTTCGTCGTGAACCGGCCCCAGCTGCTCGGCCGCCGCCGCCCGAACCTGATCGGCGAGGTCCTCGTCGTGCTGTGCCTGCTGCGCGTCTACGACTTCGTCCGCGCCCACGCCGAAGTGCGCGCGCGGCCCGCGCTCGAGCACGGTCGGGAGGTGCTTGCGCTCGAGACGCACCTACGCATCGACATCGAGCGGTCCCTCAACCACTGGGTCGCCCGGCACGACTTCGTCTCCTTCCTGGCCAGCCACTGGTACCAGTTCGCCCACCTGACGGTTACCTTGACGGTGCTGGCCTGGATCTGGCTACGCCACCCGGAGGCCTACCGCCGGGCCCGGACCGCCCTCGTCGTCATCAACATCATCGGACTTGCCGTCTTCCTGCTGCTGCCGGTGGCCCCCCCGCGTCTGCTTCCCGGCGTCGGCTTCATCGACTCCGTGGCCAACGCCGGCTTCGGCCGCAACCACGGTGGTCCGGTGCCGGCTGACCAGTACGGCGCAATGCCGTCGCTGCACCTCGCCTGGGCGGTCTGGACAACCATCGTCGTGCGTCGGGTGGTCCGCCGTCCGGTGATCCGCCGGGCCTGGATCGCTTATCCCGTGATCACGACCGTTGTCGTTGTCGTCACGGGCAACCACTACCTGCTCGACGCGGTCGTCGGCACCGGCGTCGCGCTGGTCGCCCTTTCGCTGAGGCTGACCCGGCGGGTTGACAAGGAGTCGGCAGAGCAAGCGGTCGGGCAACCGGCAGAGCAGCAGGTCACCGGCGCCCCCCCGCCGGACGGCGTCGACGAGCCGGCGTCCCCACTGGCCCGCGCCTGCCAGTGAGGGTCTTGCTCACCGGTGGTGCCGGCTTCATCGGCGGCCACGTCGCCGATGCGCTGCTCGGCGCTGGTCACGAGGTCCGCCTCCTCGACGCGCTGCTGCCGGCCGTGCACCCGGGAGGTTGGCCTGCGCATCTCGACGCGAGGGCCGAAAAGGTCCATGGCGACGTGCGCGAGCTGCCGGCAGGGGTCCTGGAAGGAATCGACGTCGTCTGCCACCAGGCGGCACTGGTGGGGCTGGGCCTGGATCTTGCGGACCTGCCTGATTACGTCTCCATCAACGAGCTCGGCACTGCCGTGCTCCTCGCCGGGATGGCCCGCGAGGGTGTCGCGCGGCTGGTGCTGGCGAGCTCGATGGTCGTCTACGGCGAAGGCCGATATACCTGCCCGGTGCACGCATGGGTGCGTCCAGGGCCGCGGCTGGCGGCCGACCTCGACGCGGGCCGCTGGGAGCCGCCGTGCCCGGTCTGCGGCGCGGCGTTGGTCTGGGGTTTGGTCCCGGAGGACGCGCCGGTCGACCCGCAAAGTGTCTACGCCGCCAGCAAAGTCGCGCAGGAGCACCTCGCCTCGGCCTGGGCCCGGGGCAGCGGGGGGACGGTGGTCGCGCTCCGCTACCACAACGTCTATGGCCCGCACATGCCCAGGGACACGCCGTACGCCGGTGTGGCCAGCCTGTTCCGCAGCGCCCTCGCCCGCGGTGAGGCCCCCCGGGTGTTTGAGGACGGCGGGCAGCAGCGTGACTTCGTGCACGTCCGCGATGTGGCGAGGGCCAACCTGCTCGCCGTCGAGAGGGCGCCAGCTCCGGCGACGTTGCTGCCCGGGACGATGGCGGCGTACAACGTCTGCAGCGGGGACCCGCACACGATCGCGCAGGTTGCCGCGGCGCTGTCGCGCGAATGCGGGGGCCCGGGGCCGGTGACGACGGCGCAGTACCGCCTCGGTGACGTGCGGCACGTCGTGGCGTCGCCGGCCCTCGCCAGCACCGAGCTGGGGTTCGCGGCCACGGAAAAGTTTGAGGACGGTATGCGCGAGTTCGCGTCGGCGCCGCTGCGAGGCGGGTCCGGTGCCTGACGTCGTGCTGCCCTGCTTGGACGAGGCAGCCGCCCTACCGTGGGTGCTGGCGCGGATGCCGCTGGGCTATCGCGCGATCGTCGCGGACAACGGCTCCACCGACGGCTCGCCGCAGATCGCAGCAGACCTGGGGGCGCGCGTGGTAGCCGCTTCGCCGCGTGGCTTCGGGGCAGCCTGCCACGCCGGGCTTCTGGCGGCCGACCACGAGGACGGCGTCGTCTGCTTCGTCGACGCCGACGGGTCGCTCGACCCCCAGCAGCTGCCGTTGCTGGCCGGCCCCGTGCTGCGCGGCGAGGCCGACCTCGTCCTCGGGCGCCGCCGTCCTACCGAGAAGGGAGCCTGGCCGCTGCACGCGCGGCTCGGCAACCGCGCTGTCGCGCGTTCCCTGCGCAGCCGTACGCCCTACCAGCTGCACGACCTGGGGCCGATGCGCGCCTGCCGTCGGTCTGCCCTGCTCGACCTGGACCTGCAGGACCGCCGTTTCGGCTACCCGCTGGAGATGGTGACAGCGGCCGGGCGGGCGGCGTGGCGGGTGCTGGAGGTTGACGTGGACTACCTCCCGCGGACGGGCCGGTCCAAGGTGACGGGCACCGCGCGGGGGACGCTCCGCGCGGTCCGCGACATGCGCCGCGTGCTCCGGGAGTACCGCTGATGTAGTTGGGATTGCGCTGTCCCGGCCCTTCGTGCGCTGTCCCGACCAGTCGCGGCCCGTTGGGACTGCGGCTTGCCGTCGGTGAGTCAGGGTTCGTGCACCCGGGTCGATGCCGAACGTCGGCCTGGACGGACGGGTTGCCGATGCACGCGAGTGAGATCTTTTTGGCGCTCGCCCGCCGATATTGAGCGTGCCCACTCTGCTTCCGGTTTTCGCGCCCCCCGACCACAGCCCCCCGACCACAGCCCCCCGACCACAGCCCCCCGACCGCCCCCGCCCAGCAGGTCGCTGGACCAAGGGGCTAGGCGCGGGCCGATGGTCAGGCGGCCTTTTCGCTGGCCCGGCTGATCCCGGTCCGC
>JANLPD010000286.1:0-1850 GCA_031367045.1 Frankiales bacterium
ACGAACAGCTCGGCCACCTCACCGACTGGGTCAACTGGCTCGTCGACCGCTATGCCCTCGACCACAGGACAGTCCCCCCGTGCTGGGACGCCTATGGGGCCGTTCTCGACGAACTGGCCGTGGCGGCTCACCCGGTAGTCCGGCAACACCGTCTTGAACGCCAGAAGCCCGTCTGGACCGGCGACCGCAATCCTCCGAAGCGCCTCAACGGAGACTCCGCTCCGGCTCCGTCCACCGGGATCCACCCGCTTCCATGGGCAGACGTTGCGGTCAGGGTGCGGTCACAAGGAAAGAGGCATGGCCACCAAGATCGGTGATCATGCCTCTGACCTGCACTTACTTCGTAGCGGGGGCAGGATTTGAACCTGCGACCTCTGGGTTATGAGCCCAGCGAGCTACCGAGCTGCTCCACCCCGCGTCGTCCTCCTGAGGGTATGTCACCGGCAGCAAGCCCGGCAAATCGCCCCGAGATACGCGGCTACGAGGTCGAGGCGCTGGGGCTGGCCGTCGCCGATGGGGACGGCGACGCCGATGCTCCCGACTTCTGCGCCGCGATGGCGCGGCCGATGGCATCCTGCAACGCCTTCTGCGCCGTACCGTACGCGGTGAAGTCGCCAGCCTTGAGCGCCTTGTCGGCCGCCGCAAGCGCTGCCTGGGCATCCGCCAGCGCCTGCGTCAGGGCAGGGTTGTCCGTACCACCAGGGGAGGGCGGCGGGTTGTTGGTACCCCCGCCATCCGTTGGCGGACCGCTGGTCCCGGAGTCCCCGTTGAAGACCGCGTCGAGCGCCTGCCCGAGCGTGTCCTCCATCCGGACGGTGTTGCCGAACGACACCAGGACCTTCTGCAGCAACGGGAACGTGGAGCCGGACGTGGCGCGTACGTAGACCGGCTCGACGTAGAGCAGCCCACCGCCGACGGGGAGCGAGAGCAGGTTGCCGAACTCGACGTCGGACCCGCCCTTGCGCAGCAATGACAGCTCGGAGGAGATCGTCGGATCGGCCTCGAAGGTGTTCTGCACCTGACCCGGCCCAGGCACGGTCAGGCTCCGGGGTAACTGCAGGACCCGGAACCTGCCGTAGTCAGGGCCCGGCTGGGCATCGACCGCCATGAACGCCGCGAGGTTGTCCCGCGAGGTCGGCGCGAAGGTCGTGGTGAGCGAGAAGGCCGGGTTGCCCTGCCCCGGCATCTCAAGGGTGAGGTAGTACGGCGGCTGCGGGTCGACGATGCCGGTGCCGCCCTTGGTCGGGTCGTTCGGGACCTTCCAGAAGTCCTGCCCGCCGTAGAACGCCTTGGGGTCGGTCACGTGGTACCTCGCGTACAGGCCGCGCTGCACCTTGAACAGGTCCTGCGGGTAGCGCAGGTGGGTCATCAGCTCGGTCGAGATGTCCGAGTACGGCCGCACGGTGCCGGGGAACGCCTGCTCCCACACCTTGAGGACGGGGTCGCTGCCATCCCACTGGTAGAGGCTCACGGTGCCGTCGTACGCGTCGACCGTGGCCTTGACGGAGTTGCGCATGTAGTTGATGTTGTCCAGCGCGAACGGCTGCGGCGGCGTCTCGGTGTCGGCGATCGCGTCGCTCAGGCCCACCGGGGTCGAGTACGGGTAACCGGCCGAGGTGGTGTAGCCGTCGACGATCCATTTCAGGCGTCCGTCGACGACCGACGGATACGCGTCGGAGTCGAGGGTCAAGTACGGTGCGACCTTCGCCACCCGGGTGACCGGGTCGCGGTCGTAGAGGATCTGCGACTTCTCGTTCACGTCGCCGGCCAGGAAGATCTGCTCCGACTGGAACTTCAGCGCGTAGATCAACTTGTTGAAGGCGTTGTCGAGCTTCGGCCCGCCGTTGCCG
>JANLPD010000314.1:0-3125 GCA_031367045.1 Frankiales bacterium
GGTGCTCAAGCCCGGCGGCACGCTGCACTTCGTCGAACACGGACTTGCCCCGGACGCGAAGGTGGTGGCGTGGCAGCGCCGCCTCGAGCCGGTCCAGAAGAGGCTCGCCGGCGGCTGCCACCTGACGAGGCCGATCGTCGAACTGCTCAGCAGCGCCGGCTTGCGGATCGGCACGCTCGACGTCTTCTACGACAAGGGTGCCCCGAGGTCGTTCGGCGCCCTCTCCCTCGGCGTGGCAAGCTCGCCGTAGCTCTCGGAGTTGCCGCTCGAACCGGCTCGCAGGTGCCCGGTAGGTTCGGACCTGTGATCGACCTCAAGCTGCTGCGCGCGGATCCGGACCGGGTCCGCGCGTCCCAGCAGGCCCGCGGGGAGGACCCAGCTGCTGTCGACTCGCTGCTCATGGCCGACGCAGAGCGGCGCGCGGCGGTCACCCGCGCCGACAGCTTGCGGGCGGAGCAGAAGGCCATCTCATCCTCGGTGAAGGCGGCCGGCCCCGAGGAGCGGCCGGCAGTGCTGGCGCGGGCCAAAGCCCTAGCGGGGGAGGTCAAGCAGGCCGAGGCGGAGCAAACCCTTGCCGAGGCGGCCCTGCGAGCGGCCCACCTGGGCGTGCCCAACGTCATCGAGCCGGGCGTCCCGGCGGGCGGCGAGCAGGATTTCGTGACCCTCGAGCAGGTCGGCGAGATCCCGTCGTACTCCTTCCCGGTCCGCGACCACCTCGACGTCGGCACGATCCTCGGCGCGATCGACACCGAGCGCGGCGCCAAGGTCAGCGGCTCGCGCTTCGCCTTCCTGACCGGCCAGGGCGCGCTGCTCGAGCTGGCCCTGGTCAACCATGCGATGGCGCAGGCGACCGCGGCCGGCTTCGTGCCGGTCATCGCCCCCGCGCTGGTGCGCGCCGAGGCCATGGAGGGCACCGGCTTCCTCGGCGCCCACGCCGCCGAGGTCTACAAGCTCGAGGCCGACGACCTCTACCTGGTCGGCACCTCCGAGGTCCCGCTGGCGGCCTACCACTCCGGCGAGGTCCTCGAAACACTGCCCAAGCGCTACGCCGGTTTCTCCTCCTGCTTCCGGCGCGAGGCCGGCAGCCACGGCAAGGACACCCGCGGGATCATCCGGGTGCATCAGTTCGACAAGGTCGAAATGTTCTCCTACGTCGACCCGGAGTCGGCCGCCGAGGAGCACCTGCGCCTGCTCTCCTGGGAGAAGGACTTCCTGTCCTCGCTCGAGCTGACCTACCGGGTGATCGAGGTGGCGGCCGGCGACCTCGGGTCGAGCGCTGCCCGCAAGTACGACATCGAGGCCTGGCTGCCGTCGCAGGAACGCTGGCTGGAGCTCACCTCGACCTCCAACTGCACGACGTTCCAGGCCCGCCGGCTGGGTATCCGCGGCAAGGGCACCGGTCCGGTCGCGACCCTCAACGGCACGCTCTGCGCAGTCGGCCGGACCATCGCCGTGCTGCTCGAGGTACACCAGCGTGCGGACGGCTCGGTGCGCGTGCCGGTAGCGCTGCGCCCTTACCTCGGCGGGCGCGAGGAGCTCACGCCGGCGTGACGGTGCGCCTCGTCGCCACCGACCTCGACGGCACGCTGCTGCGCTCGGACGGCACCGTGTCGGAGCGCTCCCGCCGGGCCGTCGCGGCGGTCGAGGCAGCCGGTGTGCCGTTCGTCATGGTCACCGGGCGGCCGCCGCGCTGGATGTCGCAGATCGCCGACGCAACAGGACATCGCGGGCTGGCTGTCTGCGCCAACGGTGCCGTCGTCTACGACCTGCACGCCGAGAAGGTGGTGCGCACCGACCTGATCTCCGCCGTCGCGGCCCGCGAAGTGGTCGAGGCGCTGCGCCGGGCCCTGCCCGACATCAGCTTCGCCGTCGAGAGGCACGAGGCGGGGTTTGCGCACGAGGCGGGGTTTGCGCACGAGCCGTCGTACCGGCCTCGCTGGGACTCCACCGACCCCAAGGAGCAAGGCCCGGTCGAGCAGCTGCTCACGTCAGGCGTCATCAAGCTGCTCGCGCGCCACGAGTCGCTGAGCGCCGACGACCTGCTGGCCGCCGCGCGGGCTGCCGTCGGCGACGGCGCGACGCTGACCCACTCCTCGTCGGACGGCCTGCTCGAGATCAGCGCGGCGGGGGTGTCGAAGGCGAGCGGCCTGGCCGCCCTCGCGGCGGAGCACGGCGTGGACGCGGCGGACGCGATCGCCTTCGGCGACATGCCCAACGACCTGCCGATGCTGGCCTGGGCTGGCCGGAGCTACGCGATGGGCAATGCCCACCCGTCGGTCCTCGCCGACGCCGACGAGGTGACAGCGGCCAACGACGACGACGGCGTCGCCATGGTGCTCGAGACCCTCTTCTAGAGGTACTGGCCAGTGCTGCCGAGGCCGGGCACGACCTGAGCGTCCGGCGGGTGGCTGCCACCGGGCAGGGCCGGCCGGCCGCGCATCTGCTCCAGCTGCACCCGCGCCGCCATCTGCTGGGCGAACAGCGCCGCCTGGATCCCGTGGAACAGTCCCTCGAGCCAGCCGACCAGCTGGGCCTGCGCGATCCGCAACTCGCCGTCGGTCGGCACCGCGTCCTCGGGGAACGGCAAGGTCAGCCGGTTCAGCTCCTCGCGGAGCTCGGGCGCCAGCCCGTCCGACAGCTCCCGGATCGATCTCTCGTAGACCTCCCGGAGCCTCGTCCGGGACGCGTCGTCTAGAGGAGCGGCGCGGACCTCCTCGAGCAGCTGCTTGACCATGGAACCGATCCGCATGACCTTGGCGGGCTGCTCCACCAGGTCCGACGGGCTGCGCTCCTCGGTCTTCTGCGCAAGATCGACCTCGCCGATCGGCTCGCCGTCGGGGCCGACGACGACGACGGACTGAGGCTTTGGGGTGGGCTCGGTCATGCGCCGATCTTGCCCCACCCCGCAACACCGGTCCTGGTGGGGGACAGTGCCGAACCTTCGGGTGGCGGGCGCCAGGAGTCTTCACCAGCCACGCTCTCGCCAGGTCCGCCGACGGGCCTGACACCATATCAGCGTCAAATCCCAGACCTGCGCGCTTCACAGCGCCACCGTTGCGGACCCGGCCCGCCTCCTGGAGGCACTGTGAGCGCATGTCTTGACCTGGCCGGTCGTGCAAGCGACC
>JANLPD010000315.1:0-2588 GCA_031367045.1 Frankiales bacterium
GCCAGCGCTGCCGGGTCGCCATCCCAGAAGCGCCGCCGCGAGCTGCGGACGTACCAGTTGGAGAGGTCATCGATGTACTGCTGCAGGCGCTTGCCGGCACGCAGCGAGTCGAAGTCCTCGAGCGCCTCGGTGACGTCCAGCGCGACTGCGTGCGCCTCGGACAGCGCCCAGCGGTCCAACAGCGGGCGGTCCTTCGCAGCAGTCGCCGGAGTTGTCCAGGGCTCCCAGTCGTTCGCACCGGCGTACAGCGTCAGGAAGGAGGCGGTGTTCCAGTAGGTGAGGAGCACCTTGCGGACAACCTCGGCCACCTGCTCATGGCCGATCCGCCTGGCGCTCCACGGGTTTCCGCCACAGAGCATGTACCAGCGCAGGGCGTCCGCGCCATGCCGCTCGAACAGCTCGTGCGGGTCGAGGACGTTGCCTAGGTGCTTGCTCATCTTGCGGCCGTCGGCGTCGAGGATGTGCCCGAGGCAGAGCACGGTCTCATACGACGACCGGTCAAAGACCAGCGTCCCGATCGCCATCAGCGTGTAGAACCAGCCGCGGGTCTGGTCGATCGCCTCGGCGATGAACTGGGCGGGATACGCCGGCTCGACCCCGCTGTGCGGGTGGCCCACCTGGGCGAAGGGCATCGAGCCTGCGTCGTACCAGCAGTCGATGACCTCCGGGACGCGGCGGCTCTGCGCCCCGCACTCCCGGCAGGGCACCACCACGTCGTCGACGAACGGCCGGTGCGGGTCGAGCGAAGACAGTTCCTGGCCGGCCAGGTCGCCGAGCTCCGTCAGCGACCCGACGATGCGCCAGTGGGACGGTTCGACCGTGCAGCGCCAGACCGGCAGAGGGGTTCCCCAGTAGCGGTTGCGCGACAGCGCCCAGTCGACGTTGTTGGTCAGCCAGTCGCCGTACCGGCCGTGCTTGATCGTCGCTGGGTGCCAGTCGGTCTTCTCGTTCTCCTCGAGCAGCCGGTCCTTGATGGCCGTGGTGCGGATGTACCAGGAAGGCAGCGCGTAGTAGAGCAACGCGGTGTCGCAGCGCCAGCAGTGGGGGTAGCTGTGCCCGTAGGGCTTCTCCAGGAAGAGCAGGCCCCGCTCGCGCAGGTCCGCAACGAGCGCCGGTTCGGCCGCCTTGAAGAACATCCCGCCGACCAGGGGCACGTCGTCGTTGAAGGTCCCGTCCGGCCGGACCGGGTTGACCACCGGCAGCCCATAGCGGCGCGCGACGGCGAGGTCGTCCGCACCGAACGCGGGGGACTGGTGCACCAGCCCGGTGCCGGACTCGGTCGTGACGTAGTCGGCCAGGCCGACGTAGTGGGCCGCCGGGATGTCGATCCAGTCGAACGGCCGGGAGTACGTCGTGTGCTCGAGCGCCTTGCCCGGGAACGTCTCCAGCACCTCGACCGGTTCGTCGGTGCCGAGTGCGGCGGCGAGGAGCGGCTCGGCGACGACGAGGACCTCGTCCCCGCGCCGCACGACGGCGTAGGTCGTCGTCGGGTGGACGGCCACGGCGGTGTTGGAGACGAGGGTCCAGGGCGTCGTGGTCCAGACGAGGAAAGCGGCGTTCAGCTCGGCGAGCGGGCCGCTGGTGACGGGGAAGCGGACGTAGACAGACGGGTCGACGACGTCCTGGTAGCCCTGTGCCACCTCGTGGTCGGACAGCGCCGTCCCGCATCGCGGGCAGTACGGCGCCACCCGGTAGTCCTCCACCAGCAGGCCCGCCTCGGCGATCTGCTGCAGCGACCACCAGACGCTCTCGACGTACGCCGGGTCCATGGTCCGGTAGGCCGTCGCCAGGTCGACCCAGTAGCCCATCCGCCGGGTCAGCGCCTCGAACTCGCCGACGTGGCGCAGCACGCTCTCGCGGCACTTCGCGTTGAACTCCGCGACGCCGTAGGCCTCGATATCGTTCTTACCTGCGAAGCCGAGCTCCTTTTCGACAGCGAGCTCGACGGGCAGCCCGTGGCAGTCCCAGCCGGCCCGGCGGGGTACGTGGCGGCCCTGCATTGTCTTGAATCGCGGAAACAAGTCCTTGAAGACGCGCGCCTCGACGTGATGGGTGCCGGGCTTGCCGTTGGCAGTGGGTGGGCCTTCGTAGAAGACCCACGGCTCACCGTCTTTGGTCTGCTCGAGGCTGCGCTCGAAGACCTTGTCGCGCTCCCACCGGGCGAGCACCTCGTGCTCGAGGGCGGGCAGGTCGATCTGGGTGGGGAGCTTTTTCACGTGTTCCTCCGTCGGTGTCGCTCGACGGAGGGACGAGGCCTGCGCCCCGCGGTACCACCCTCCTTGGGACCTGCGTCCCCACTCTGGTCGTGCGATGTCCCTCAGGGGGTGATCTTCACTCCGGCCAGGCCCCTGGGCTCACACCATCCCCAGGTCGCTCTTGGCTGCGTCCGGACCTACTCGTCCCCGTCACCGCGACCCGCCCACCCTAACGGCCCGCCCGCCGCCACTCCAGGACATTTCCCGCGTACGGCGAAAAGTCGCCGCACCCGGGCCGGGGCGGTGGGTCGGGTGTGCTCGCCACTGTGTGCGAGTTTCCGCGCGGGGACACGTCTGCGCGCGCGAACCCTAGCGACGTGGTCACAGTGACGT
>JANLPD010000340.1:0-6397 GCA_031367045.1 Frankiales bacterium
CGACGACGTGTCGCGCCGCCACGGGCGGCTGCGGGTCGGTGCGTCGGTGTCCTACGTCCGATGCGACGACGAGGCACTGCTGAGCGAGGTGCTGGCCTCCAAGGCTGGCACCCAGTTGCGTCTTCGGCGCCTAGCGCCGACCGTCGTGACCAGCAGCGCAGCCATCGACCAGGTCCTCGACGTCCTGCGACAGCGCGGCTACGCGCCGGCCGCCGAAGCCCCTGACGGGGCCCTGCTCATCGCCCGCCCGGATGCCCGCCGGACCCAGGCCCGGGCGCGAGCGACGCGGTACACCGACGCGGTCCCGCTGTCCGAGGAGCAGTCCCGCCTCGCCGTCACCGCCCTGCGAGCAGGCGACCTCGCGGCCCGGGCCCAACGCCGCGCGCCCGTCACCACGACCCGTTCCAACACCGCCGACACGCTGGCGTTCCTGCAGCAGGCAGCGCGTGAGCGCAGGCAGGTCTGGCTCGGCTATGTGGACGCACAGGGCCGCTCCACCTCGCGGGTCGTCGAGCCGCGAGGCGTCGAAGGCGGCTACGTCACGGCCTGGGATCACCTGCGCCAGGAGGACCGCACGTTCGCCCTGCACCGCATCACCGGAGTGGCCCATCTCGACGACGAGGAAGGTGCGTGACGCCATGAGCGTTGTGACCGCTGATGACTGACGGACCCCTGATCGTCCAGAGCGACAAGACGCTGCTGTTGGAGGTCGACCACCCGCAGGCCGCCGAGTGCCGGATGGCGATCGCGCCGTTCGCCGAGCTCGAGCGCTCCCCTGAGCACGTCCACACCTACCGGCTCACCCCGCTGGGGCTGTGGAACGCACGCGCCGCGGGGCACGACGCCGAGCAGGTGGTCGATGCGCTCGTCAGGTTCAGCCGCTACGCCGTCCCGCACGCCCTGCTGGTGGATGTGACGGACACGATGGACCGCTACGGGCGGCTGCGGCTCGAGCAGGACCCGATGCACGGGCTGGTGCTGCGCACCACCGACCGGGCGGTGCTCGAGGAGATCGTCCGCAACAAGAAGGTGTCGCCGATGATCGGTGCGCGCCTCGACCCCGACACGGTGCCGGTCTTTCCGTCCGAGCGCGGTCGGCTGAAGATGGCGCTGCTCAAGGCCGGCTGGCCGGCCGAGGACCTCGCCGGCTACGTCGACGGCGAGGCACACCCGATCGCGCTCGACGAGAGCGACTGGCAGCTGCGCGACTACCAGCAGCTCGCTGTGGACGGCTTCTGGTTCGGTGGCAGCGGCGTGGTGGTCCTGCCCTGCGGCGCCGGCAAGACGATGGTCGGCGCTGCCGCGATGGCCCGCGCCGGCGCGACGACGCTGATCCTCGTCACCAACACGGTGTCCGGCCGTCAGTGGAAGAGCGAGCTGATCAAGCGGACGTCGCTGACGGAGGAGGAGATCGGGGAGTACTCCGGGGAGCGGAAGGAGATCCGGCCGGTCACCATCGCGACCTACCAGATCATGACGACGAGACGCAAGGGCGAGTACACCCACCTCGAGTTGTTCGGCGCCCGGGACTGGGGCCTGGTCATCTACGACGAGGTCCACCTGCTCCCCGCGCCGGTGTTCCGGATGACGGCGGACCTGCAGTCCCGGCGCCGGCTCGGCCTGACCGCGACGCTGGTGCGCGAGGACGGCCGCGAGGGCGACGTCTTCTCCCTCATCGGCCCCAAGCGTTTCGACGCCCCGTGGAAGGACATCGAGGCGCAGGGCTACATCGCCCCGGCCGACTGCACCGAGGTGCGCGTCACGATGACCGACGCGGAGCGGCTTTCCTACGCCACCGCGGAGCCCGAGGAGCGCTACAAGATCGCTGCCACGGCCCACACCAAGGTGGCCGTCATCCAGAAGCTCGTCCAGCGGCACAACGGCGACCAGGTGCTTGTCATCGGGGCCTACCTCGATCAGCTCGAGGAGCTCGGTGCAGCTCTGGACATGCCCATCATCCAGGGCTCCACGAAGAACGCCGAGCGCGAGCGTCTCTACGACCTGTTCCGCCGCCGCGAGATCCCGGGGCTCGTCGTGTCCAAGGTCGCCAACTTCTCCATCGACCTGCCCGAAGCGGCCATCGCCATCCAGGTGAGCGGGACGTTCGGCTCGCGGCAGGAGGAGGCGCAGCGCCTCGGCCGCGTGCTCCGCCCCAAGCAGGATGGTCGCAGCGCCCACTTCTACACGGTGATCAGCCGGGACACGGTCGACCAGGAATACGCCGCCCACCGGCAGCGGTTCCTCGCCGAGCAGGGCTACCCCTACACGATCGTCGACGCCGACGACGTGCTCGCCGACGGCTGACCGCGGCTCGACTCAGCTCCCTATGGCCAGGTCGGACAGGTGTCAGGCGCAGCCGACCTGGCTGCAGGCGACGGTGTTCCGGACGACCGCCCAGCCCGATCCCTTGCGCACCAGGGAAAGCAGGGCCGTGCGGGCGGTGCGGTCGCGGGTCAGCCGGATCTGCACGGTCGCGCTGGACCCACGCTGCACCACCCGGATCGCGTCGAGACCGATCGTGCCGGAGTGCAGCCGGGCGTCCTCGGAGCCCTTGCGCAGGTCGCGGCAGCGCCGCTCATCGCTACGGGCGTCGGTCCGGGCGTCGGTGTCGGGCGCCTCGCCGGGGTCGCGCACCGACAGCTTGGCGTAGCCGCGACAATCACCGAACACGGCGGCCTCCGTCCAGGCCAGCGCCGTCCCCCGCGGCGTCTGGAGGCGGCGCAGGTCGGCGCTGGCAACCAGCCCGACGCCGAGCACGAGCAGGCCGAGCAGCGCGATGAGGACGACGGGGGTTCGTCGTACGCGCTTGGCGTTCGCGACGTCGAGCGTCTTCTCCGCAGTGGCGTAGCGGCGCTCAAGATCGGTCAGTTCAAGCCCCGGCGGTCCTGCTTCAGCGCGGTGTCGACGGTCAGCGCGCTGGCGACGACGAGCGACAGGAGCGGGTCCTCGAGCTGGCGGTGCACCCGCACCACGTAGTTGTCGGCGGTGGTGAACACCGTTCTGGCCAGGCCCTCGAACGTCTTTTTGATGCGGGCGACCTCGGTGCCCGACTCATCTACGATGGCAAAATCCCAAGCCCGCCAGTTCTCGGCCCGCATCTCGCCGACCTGCCGGTCACCGGTCATCAGTGCGAAGCGGATCTTGCCGATGGCGTTCTGCTGCACCAGGCGGCCGATCTCGCCCACACCCGGCTTCGCCACGATGACCTTGCTCTTCATGAACTTGGCGGGTCGGGTCACGAGCAGCTGCGGGCGACCGGCCAGGTCGCGCACCTCGAGGCGGTGGGTGAAGTACTGGTCGTAGGAACCGAGCAGGCGGACGACCTTTTTCAGCGCCGACTGGCCCACCTCCGTGACCGAGGCTATCTGCGCGCCGTTCTGGTCGTAGACGGAGTACTCGTTGGTGATCTCGATCAGCTTTGCCTTTTGGTTCACGACCAGCACCGGCTCGGTGAAGACCGTGCCCCCTCCAGCACCAGAGCCCGCTCCGGGCGCGATCCCGACCTGATGAGCGAGCTGGCGCTTCACCTGCTCGGTCGTGGAGGCGCTCACCGGCGCAGCCCCGGCGGGCAGCGGCGACGTCGTCTGCTGTCCTGCGTCGATCACAGCTTCGGTCCATCGCTGGCCATCCCACCAGCGCTGCTCGAACGTCCCGGTCGGGTCGGGCTGCCAGCCTGCCTGCGGCGTCGTCATGCCTGCATCCTGCCCGACGTTTTCCCTCGTGCGGGTCGTCCCGGCGCAGCAACCCCGGATCTCTACCGGCCGGACTGGGCGATCAGCTTGGCCACCAGAGCGGTCCAGCCGGTCTGGTGGCTGGCGCCCAGTCCGGCTCCGGTGTCCCCGTGGAAGTACTCAGGGAAGGCCATGTGCTCTCGCCAGCTGTCTCCGGCGTGCAGGGCAGCGTTGGCGCTCGCGACCGGCCGGTCACCCGCTCCGTCCGGCAGAAACAGGGCGATCAGCCGCTTCGACAACCGGGTCGCGACGTCCCAGAGGTGCAGCTGCTCGGTCGACCCGGTCGGGAACGCGACGGTCCAGTCGTCGCCGAGGTACCGGTGGTACTTCTGCAGGGACTCCACGACCAGGTAGTTGATCGGGAACCAGACCGGGCCGCGCCAGTTGGAGTTGCCGCCGAACAGCGCGTTCCTGGACTCGGCCGGCTCGTAGGCCACCGTGTGGATCTCGCCCCCCAGCTCAAGGGTCACCGGGTGGTCGGCATGGTGCTTGGACAGCGAGCGGATGCCGTGCGGTGACAGGAACTCCTGTTCGTCGAGCAGGTAGCCGAGCACGGTGCGCAGCCTTTCGGGGCTGAGCACCGACAGCATCCGACGGCCCTTGTCATCGGTGAAGACGTTTCGGCACAGCTCGGGCCGGTGGCTCAGGAACCAATGCACCCGGTGGCCGAAGTCGGGCAGCAGCTCGAGCTGCTCGGGCTCAGCGATCTCGATGGCGAACAGCGGGATGAGGCCGACCGCCGAGCGCACCTTCAGCGGGGTCGGCGGACCCCCGGGTGTCTGCAATACATCGTAGAAAAATCCGTCCTGGTCGTCCCAGAGCTCCAGCGTCGACAGCGCATGGGCGATCCCGAGGAAGTGCTCGAAGAACTTCGTCGCAACGTCCTCGTACGTCGCGTCGTGGGTCGCCAGCTCGAGGGCGATGGCGAGCATGTTGAGGGCGTACATCGCCATCCAACTCGTGCCGTCCGCTTGGTCCAGGCGGCCACCACCGGGCAGCGGTTTGGATCTGTCGAACAGCCCGATGTTGTCCAGGCCGAGAAAACCTCCGGCGAAAACGTTGCGGCCCTCGGCGTCCTTGCGGTTGACCCACCAGGTGAAGTTCATGAGAAGCTTGTGGAAGACCCGCTCCAGGAACGCGTAGTCCTTCTTGCCGCTCAGCTTCTCGTCGATCTTAAAGACCCGGTACGTCGCCCAGGCGTGCACCGGCGGGTTCGTGTCGTCAAAGCCCCACTCGTACGCCGGGAGCTGGCCGTTGGGGTGCATGTACCACTCGCGGCAGAGCAGGACTAGCTGCTCTTTCGCGAAGTCGGGGTCGACCTGGGCCATCGGGATCATGTGGAAGGCCAGGTCCCAGGCGGCGTACCAGGGGTACTCCCAGCCGTCCGGCATCGAGATGATGTCGGTGTTGCCGAGGTGCCGCCAGTCGCTGTTGCGGATCTTCGCACGCTCTGGCGGGGGCGGCGGGAAGGCCGGGTCGCCGGTCAGCCAGGCGTCGACGTGGAAGGCGTAGTACTGCTTGGTCCACAGCAGTCCGGCCATCGCCCTTCGGTGCACCGCGACGGCGTCGGGGTCAACTCCCTCCGGCAGCAGGGAGGCGTAAAACTCGTCGCACTCCGCGCTGCGCTTCGCCATGGCCTTCTCGAAGCTCTTCCCGAGCACCGAGCCCAACGGCTCGTCCGCAGACAGGCGCAGGTCCACCGTCCAGGTCGCCCCGGACGCGAGCTCTTCGACGTACCAAGCACTTGCCTTGGTGCCGGTCCGCTCCGGGTTGACCGTCGGCTGGCCGGCAACGACGTGGTCGTTGATCCCGTCCTTGACATAGGGCGTGCGGCTGGCCGTCGCGTAGAGCCGCTCGTTGTTGGTCTCGTTGTCGGTGAACAGCAGCGTCGGGCTCGCCCCGCACGCCAGCCACATCTCGCCGAGCGTCCCGTGCCGTAGGCCGACGGTGGTGTCGTCCGCCGCCCACATCGCCGGGTGGCGGTCGTCGCGGCCCCAGGCCCAGGTGTTGCGGAACCACACGGTCGGCAGCAGGTGCAGCGTCGCCGCCTCGGGACCCTTGTTGGTCACGGTGATACGGATGCACAGGTCGTCCGGCCCCGCTTTGGCGTAGATCACCTCGACATCGAAAAAACGGTCCTCGTCGAAGATGCCGGTATCGGCCAGCTCGAACTCCGGCTGGTCCCGCCCGCGGGAGGCGTTCTCCTGCAAGAGCCGCTCGTAGGGGAAGGCGGCCTGTGGGTAGCGGTAGAGCCAGCGCATGAACGAGTGCGTCGGGGTCGAGTCCAACGGCCACCAGTGCTCCTTGGCGTCCTCGCCGTGGTTGCCCTCCCCGTTGGTCAGGCCGAAGAGGCGCTCCTTCAAGATCGCGTCGTTGCCGTTCCACAAGGCGAGGCCGAAGCACAGGTGCTGCCAGCGGTCGCTGACGCCGGCCAGGCCGTCCTCGCCCCAGCGATAGGCCCGCGAGCGGGCCTGGTCGTGGGTGAACGACCGCCAGGCGTCACCGTCGGCGCTGTAGTCCTCACGGACGGTCCCCCACTGGCGCAGCGAGAGGTAGGGACCCCAGTGCTTCCAGCGTTGCTCGTCCGTGCGGGCCTGCTCGAGCCGCGTCCGCTCCGCCGTCATGCGCCCAACCTACGGCTGGCGTCAGTCGAGCAGCTCGGCTGG